>JAKBCJ010000530.1 GCA_021807975.1 Pseudomonadota bacterium
TCAGTCCCTGCGCAGCGAACTGATGGTGCTGGCGACCAGTTGCCACACGGATGAGCAGTACAACGCTTTCATCCATCGCTATCAGCCTGCCCTGCAGGGCAATGAGCGGGCGATCGATGCCTATTTCCAGCATCGCTACGGGCGGGCGGCGCAAACCGAACACGACCGGTTCGTCACCGACCTGGCCAACGCGATATCCCGCCAGGGCAGCGACCTTGGCGGCGATTTCTGCCCGCGCAACGGGATGATCTTCAGCGAAGTGCTGTCGCTGGAGAACCCGTCGGAACTGGCGGACTTCGCGGCCGGCAAGGATCTGATCCCGGCCTCGCTGGATATCTGCGCGCCGATGTCCTCCCACGCGGCGACGGCCCGCAAGGCCGCCGCGAAGAAGATGAAGTAGCGTCCTGAGCGTCATGGGGCGGTGTCCGCATGACGCTTGTTCGATCGCGGCGGGTTAATCCGCCGCGCGCTTTTTGGCGGCCTGTCGGTCGATTTCGGCTTGGACCGCCGCGCTGGACTGGCCGGTGAATTCCGCGTGGTGGTCGCGCGCGTAACCATAGCTTTCGGTCCGCCATTCCCGCGACGCCTGGAAATGTGGATGAACGTAGCGGGCCATCAGTTCATAATGCCGCTTCGTTTCGGCAAAATCGGCCCAGTTCTGCGCCAGTTCCATGATCACGCCGAACCCGCCCGAACCTTTTTGCAGCCGTTCGATGAAGGCGATCGCGTCGTCGGGGGTGCCGATGCAGGCGGACCCGCTATCGACCATGTACTGATAACGGTCGGAGATATCGCCGGGAACGATCGGGAAGGTCGCAACGTCGCGGAAATAGTCGCAGAACCTGTCCAGCCCGTGGCGGACGTTCTCGCGCGCCTTTTCGCGGGTTTCGGCGATGTGCATCAGCGTCACCAGGCGCCAGCTTTTGCGGTCAGGGGTGTGGCCGTTCGCCCGGCAGGTGTCGGCATATAGCGTCCAGTTCTGCCGGTGATGCGCCAGCGCGTCGTCGCTGGTGCCACCGATCGACAGCATTCCCAGTCCGTGACGTCCCGCCGCCAGCGCACCGGCCGGTGATCGGGCGGCAGCGACCGCCATTTCCATGCGCGGCTGGCTATAGGGCGGCAGTTGCAGCGCGGCATCGCAAAGGTCGAACCAATCGGTCTTGCGGGTGACGCTTTTGCCGGCCAGCAGGTCGATAATGACATCCAGCGACTCGTTCATCATCCGGCGCTGGTCGGCTGGCGCGATCCCGATTTTCTTCGCGTCATGCACCAACGAACCGGGGCCGACGCCGAACATCGCCCGCCCGCGCGTCTGATAATCCAACTGGACCATGCGATCCGCCGCGATGAACGGGTTGTGGTACGGCAGCGACACCACGCCGGTGCCCAGGCGGATGTGCTTCGTCCGCTCCGCCGCCGCGGCGATGAAGACCTCGGGGCTGCTGATGATCTCGAACCCGCCCGAGTGGTGCTCGCCAATCCATGCCTCGTGGTAGTTCAGCTTGTCCAGGTGCTGAAGCAGTTCCATGTCGCGTTCCAGGGCGAGAATCGGGTTCTCGTCCATCGCATGGAAGGGGGCGAGGAAGATGCCGCTGCGAAGGTAGGTCATGGGTGTTTCCTGTACGCTTCCTGAGATTAAATTCTAACTGCGCCCGCCGGAGGTTTGGCGCAACTCACACATCGAGCCGGTAGCTGTCGCCATCGGTGACCAGGCGCCCGGCCGTGGCGCCTGCGAAATGGGTGCCGATGATCAGCACCGGAGTGCCCGCGAGGCGCTGGAACATCCGGCGACGGGTTTCGATCCCCTGATCGGGGTCGCTGTCGGCCAGCGTGCTCCATTCCGGATGCGCGATCTGGCAAGGGTGGTGCATGAAGTCGCCGGTGATCATCGCCTGCTCGCCCTTGGACTGTATCATCACGCTGACATGGCCGGGCGTGTGACCCAGCGTCGGGATCAGGCTGATTTCCTCGCAGATGCGTTCATTGGTCTCCACCAGCGTTGTCAGTCCGGCCTCGACGACCGGGGTAACCGAATCGGCCAGGATGTGCGCCATGTCCGGGCGGTCTTTCACCCCGGACCAGTGTTCGTATTCGGTTCGGCCCATCAGATACCGGGCGTTCGGAAAGGTCGGCACCCATTTGCCGTCCACCATCCTGGTGTTCCAGCCCACATGATCGACATGCAAATGGGTGCAAAGCACGGTGTCGATGGAGTCCGCCGGGAAGCCGGCGGCGGCGAGGTCTGCCAGGAACGGGCCGTCGCGATCGTTCCAGTGCGGAATGCGGCGGTCCTTCTTGTCATTGCCCAGGCAGGTATCGACGACGATGCGGCGGTCCTTGGTTTCGACGACGAAGCTGTGGATGCTCATGCGCAGCCGGCCTTCCTCATCGGCGAAATGCGGGCGCAGCCATGCGATCGGCAGGATCTCCTCCCGCGTCGCCTGCGGCAGCAGGAAGCGGGTGCCTCCGGTCATTTCCAGTTCGACGATCTTGGTGACCGTCACGTCGCCGATGGTCCATTTCATGGTGCATATCCCCGTGTTAGCCGCAGTCTAGGACGGTTTAGCGCGGTTCTGCCAATAGCCGGCGCGTTTCGCCGAACCGGGCGCTGCGTCATACTGACATCGTCCTGAAGCGCAGCTATACCGATAGCTGCCTCACGAAACGGCTAATATCCCGGGGGATCGACGACCGCATGTCCCAGCCTGCATTCCAGATGTGTCCGTGCGGCAGCGGGCTGCGCGCTGCCCGGTGTTGCGGCATGACCCCGGGCGCGATGCCGCCGCCGGAATCGTCCCGTCATCTCGTGCCGCTGGTGGAACGCGCCGTTATCGCGCACCGCCAGGGGGCCATCGAAACCGCCGAACGCCTGTGTCTGGATGTGCTGGAACTGGCGCCCGACCGTCCCGGCGCGCTGACGGTTTTGTATCAAATCCGCAAGGACCAGGGAAACCAGACCGCCGCCGAGGCATTGCTGCGCCGTGTCGTCGCGTTAGACCCGAACAACTTCGCCGCCACCAATGAATTCGCCCTGCTGCTGCTGGCCAAGGGCGCCATACAGGAAGCCGAGGTCCAAGCCCGCAACGCCATCCGCATCGCGCCGCAAAATCCGCAAGCTCACAACCTGATGGGAATGATCCTGACCGAGGCGCAGCGCCCGCGGGCCGGCGAATATCATTACCGTCAGGTGATCGAACTCAGCGGCGCCCGCGATCCGATCCTGCTGGCCAACCTCGCCTGGAGCCTGAAAAATCAGGGCC
>JAKBCJ010000073.1 GCA_021807975.1 Pseudomonadota bacterium
CCCCTATCCGTCATGCACACGATCCGCGACAAACAAAAGCTGCTCGCCCGCGTCCGCCGTCTGCGCGGACAGATCGAGGCCATCGAGCGTGCCCTGGAAACCGAGGCCGGTTGCGAACAGGTAATGCACCAGATCGCCGGTGCGCGCGGCGCCATGGCCGGTCTGATGGCCGAAGTGGTGGAGGACCATGTCCGCACCCATCTGGTCGATCCCGGCGTCCCGATGCACGCCGATGCCGTGGAGCAGTTGCTCGACGTCGTCCGCACCTATCTGAAATAGGAAACCGCCATGGACTCACACAGCCACGTCTTCCTCGGCGAGGATCACGAACACGCGGAGAAGCGCACCTGGTGGGTGATCTGGCTGTGCGGCGCCATGATGGTGCTGGAAATCGTGGGCGGCCTGATATTCGGCTCCATCGCGCTGGTGGCCGACGGACTGCATATGACGACCCATGCCGGCGCGCTGCTGCTGGCCGCCCTGGCCTATCGCTATGCGCGCCGCCATGCCACCGATCCGGGGTTTTCCTTCGGCACCGGTAAACTGGGCGACCTGGCCGGGTTCACCAGCGCGATCGTGCTGGCGATGATCTCCCTTCTGATCGCGTGGGAGGCGGTGGGACGGCTGCTGGTACCCACACCGATCCTGTTCGATGAGGCCATCCCGATCGCCGGCCTGGGCCTGGTGGTCAATATCGCCAGCGCCTGGCTGCTGAGCGGCGGCGACCACCATCACCACGGACACGGTCATGGTCATGGTCACGGCCACGAGCATGCGCATAACGACCGTCACGCCGTGGACCTGGCCGGCGACCGCCTGACCGTCGAAATCCACGAGGACGGCGTGCCGCCCCGGTTCCGCATCGCGACCGCCCTGCCGCCCGATGCGCTGACCCTGGAGACGATCCGGCCGGATGGCACACGGCAGCCATTTACCCTGACGGATGCCGGCGGATTCCTGGAGAGCGTCGAGGAAATCCCCGAACCGCACGCATTCGCCGTATCGTTGCGCCATGGCGCCGCGTCGGCCTCGGTGCGGTTTCAGGAACATTCCCATGATTCCACCCATCGCGACAACAACATGCGCGCGGCGGTGGTGCATGTGATCGCCGACGCGGCGGTGTCGGTGCTGGTGATCGTCGGCCTGCTGCTGGCGCGCACATTCGGCTGGCTGTGGATGGACCCTGCGGCCGGGCTGGTCGGGTCGGTTGTTATCGCCAGTTGGGCATACGGGCTGGTGCGCGACACCGGCCGCATCCTGCTGGACATGAACCCCGATGCCCATCTGACCGAACGGCTGCGCCAGGAAATCGAAACCAATGGCGACCGCCTGACCGACCTGCACGTCTGGCGGCTTGGCCCGGGGCATCTGGCGGCGGTGCTGTCAGTGGCAACCAGACAGCCGTTGCGGGCCGAGGACTATCATCGCCGCCTGCGACGGTTCAGCACTCTGTCGCACATCACGGTGGAGGTCCATTCGCTATGACACGCGACCGCCTGCGCCAGTTTGCCGATCTGCTGCTGCGCTGGAACACTACGCTTAACCTGATCGCCGCCCGCGATACCGGGGTGATCTGGGACCGCCACATCGCCGACTCACTGCAGCTTGTGCCGCTGATGCCCGCGGGGATCGAACGGGCGGTCGATCTGGGAACAGGCGGCGGATTTCCAGGGTTGGTGCTGGCGATCGCGACCGGGATACGCTTCGACCTGATCGAATCCGACCAGCGCAAAGCGTCGTTTCTGCGGACGGCGGTGCTGGAAACCGGCGCCCCCGCGACCGTGCATTGCAGCCGTATCGAGGATGCGGCAGTCCCGCCCGCCGCCTTGGTCACCGCCCGGGCGCTGGCCCCGCTACCTCGCCTGTTGCCCCTCGCCGCTCGGTTTTTGAACCTGGACGGCATCTGCCTGTTCCTGAAAGGCAGCAGGGCGCAGGAGGAACTGACCGCCGCCGAACCGGACTGGGCAATGACCGCCGACCGGTTCCCCAGCACAACCGGCAGCGACGGGGTTGTACTGCGGCTGAGCAACCTGAAACGCAAGCCGGCCTGACCGGCCTGCTGGGGAACGCGGCATCGACAAACCGGGTATCGATCCCGTCGGAAACGACCCCGGAGCCGGCGCCAGAAAAACATGGCCGGGAGCTAGCCCCGGCCATGGTAGAAAACCGCCTGTCAGACCTCGACTTCTTCCTCTTTGCCCGGCCCGCTGTCGTCGTCGCCTTCCGGCTTCGGCAGGGCGGGCAGCGCTGCCTCGGTGATTTCGAACTCCAGCTTGTTATCCTTCATCGTCACCTTGACCGCGCCGCCTTTCACCAGCTTGCCGAACAGCAATTCCTCAGCCAGCGGCTTCTTGATGTGCTCCTGGATCACCCGGCCCAGCGGACGGGCACCGAACAGCCGTTCGTAACCGCGTTCCGCGAGCCACTCCTTGGCGGCCGACGACAGCTCGATCGTGACGTTGCGATCCGCGAGCTGGGCTTCCAATTGCATCACGAACTTCTCGACCACGCGGCCCACGATTTCCGGCGTCAGGCCGGCGAAGGTGATGGTCGCGTCCAGGCGGTTGCGGAATTCCGGCGTGAACAGGCGCTTGATCGCGTCGTCGTCCTCGCCCTGGCGGACCTCGCGGCCGAACCCGATGGCTTCCTTCGCCATGTCGGACGCACCCGCGTTGGTCGTCATGATCAGGATGATGTTGCGGAAATCGACCGTCTTGCCGTTGTGGTCGGTCAACTTCCCGTGGTCCATGACCTGCAGCAGGATGTTGAACAGGTCCGGATGGGCCTTTTCGATTTCATCCAGAAGCAGCACCGCATGCGGATGCTGGTCGATCGCGTCGGTCAGCATACCGCCCTGATCGAAGCCGACATAGCCCGGCGGCGCGCCGATCAGCCGCGAAACCGAGTGCCGCTCCATATACTCCGACATGTCGAAGCGGATCAGTTCGATGCCCATGGTCGCGGCCAACTGGCGCGCAACCTCGGTTTTGCCGACACCGGTGGGACCGGAGAACAGGTAGTTGCCGATAGGCTTCTCCGGCTCCCGCAGTCCGGCGCGGGCCAGCTTGATGGCGGCGGCCAGCGCCTCGATCGCCTTGTCCTGACCGAACACCATCGACTTCAGGTCGCGTTCCAGGTTCCGCAAAGTCTCTTTGTCATCGGCGGAGACGGATTTGGGTGGGATGCGGGCGATCTTGGCCACGATCTCCTCCACGTCCTTCAGCGTCACGGTCTTGCGGCGCTTGTTCTCCGGCAACAGCATCCGCGACGCACCGGCCTCGTCGATCACGTCGATCGCCTTGTCCGGCAGTTTCCGGTCGTGGATATACTTGGCCGACAGTTCCACCGCGGCGCGAATGGCCTCATCGGTGTAGCGGACCTTGTGATGCTTTTCGTAGTTCAGCTTCAGGCCGCGCAGTATCTTCACGCTGTCTTCCACCGAAGGCTCGTTCACGTCGATCTTCTGGAAGCGCCGGACCAGCGCCCGGTCCTTCTCGAAGTAGTTGCGGAACTCCTTATAGGTGGTGGAGCCGATGCAGCGCAGAGTGCCCGACGCCAGCGCCGGCTTCAGCAGGTTGGATGCGTCCATCGCCCCGCCGCTGGTCGCACCGGCGCCAATCACGGTATGGATTTCGTCGATGAACAGGATCGCGCCCGGCTGCGCCTCCAGTTCGTTGACGACAGCCTTCAGCCGCTCCTCGAAATCGCCGCGATAGCGCGTTCCAGCCAGCAGGGAGCCCATGTCGAGTGCGAAGATCGTGCACTTAACCAGGACTTCCGGCACGTCGCCCTCGACAATGCGCTTGGCCAGACCTTCCGCGATGGCGGTCTTGCCGACGCCGGGGTCGCCGACATAGAGCGGGTTGTTCTTGGTGCGGCGGCACAGGATTTGAATCGTCCGCTCGATCTCGTGGTCGCGGCCGATCAGCGGGTCGATTTTTCCGGCCATCGCCTTCTTGTTCAGGTTCACGCAGTAGTTGGTCAGCGCGTCCTGGCTGCGGCGGTTCGGCTTCTCCTCGCGTTCCTGTTCCGGCTGATTGCTTTCCGGGGTCGGCGTGTTGGAACCAGCGACAGGCCGCTGAGCCGCCCGGCCCGGCGCCTTGGCAATGCCGTGGCTGATGAAGTTCACCGCATCCAGCCGGGTCATGTCCTGCAACTGCAGGAAATACACCGCGTGGCTTTCCCGTTCGCTGAACAGGGCAACCAGCACGTTGGCGCCGGTCACCTCGTCGCGGCCCGAGGACTGCACATGAATCGCGGCACGCTGCACGACACGCTGAAACCCGGCGGTCGGCTTGGGGTCGCCCGGACGATCCGTCGCCAGCCCCGCGAGGTCCTTGTCCAGGAATTCGGTCAGGTCATTGCGAAGTTTGTCGAGGTCGACACCGCACGCCTTCAGCACCGTGGCGGCATCGTTGTCCTCCACCAGGCCCAGCAGCAGATGTTCCAGGGTCGCATACTCGTGCCGCCGTTCGCTGGCGAGCGAAAGGGCGCGATGAAGCGTCTGTTCGAGGTTCCGTGACAGCATTTCCGACGCTCCTAAACGCTAACGATCCGGTTAGGGATCTGGCCACTTCCGAACGGTGCCGAGGCGCCGTCCGTCATCCGAACGATGTTGCCGTCAAAACGGCCCACAGCGTTATCATTCCTTCTCGATCGTACATTGCAGAGGATGTTGGTTCTGGCGCGCCAGATCCATCACCTGCGTCACTTTCGTTTCGGCGACTTCGTAGGTGAATACACCGCAAACCCCTACGCCGCGCCTGTGAACATGCAGCATGATGCGGGTCGCCTCTTCCCGGTTCTTCTGAAAGAACCGCTCCAGAACGTGAACGACGAACTCCATCGGTGTGTAGTCGTCGTTCAGCATCAAAACCTTGTACATCGCGGGTTTACGCGTCTTCGGACGTACCTTGACGACGACCCCGGTATTGGGACCTTCCGTCGAGCCGCCGCGCTTGTCGTTGTCGCTCATCGTGATCCAACCCATTCGCCGTCCCGCAATCCTTGCCATCGCCCGAACCGGCAGAGCCCTTGCGCCCGGCCGCCGCACTCAATCCCGCCAATCGCCCGATCCTGGCAGTCGCGACTCACCATATCGGTACGCCGCGCCCCGATGAAAGGGCAGTTTCACCAGCCAATACCAAGACGATTGCGCCGACTGAGCGTGACCGCAAGAGTCTTCTGCGAACATACCGCCCCGCGACGCGCATTTCCGGACCCGGCGAGGATCGCATGTTGGCCCGCTGCACCGAAAGAAAAAGGCCCGGACAAACGCCCGGGCCTTTTTTATCTCGCAGAGAGCGGGTGACGGGGGAGGAAGCCTTCACCCGCTCTCTTTCACCAGCCCGAACCCCGGGCAGCGGTTGGTTAGGCGGCCTTCGCGAACTTCTCGACCGCGACGCTGACGCGGGCGGTGATCGGCGCCAGAGCCTGTTCGGTCAGCTTCATCGACGCTTCAGTCACCTTGCCGGATTCGGCGAGGGTCTTTTCCAGAGCGGCACGGGCGAACGAGGACTGCAGCTCGAACGCATCCTTCAGCGACTTCACGCTGGTCAGGGCCTTCAACACGGACAGGCTCTCATCCATCGAAGCCTGCGCGGCCGCGGCGATGTGCTTGGACAGGTCCTGCACGCCCGTCGCCCAGATCTGGCCCGACTTCATGATGGCTTCGACATTGCCCTGGCTGAAGGCAACGAATTCTTCGGCAGACTTCATGGCTTTTTCAACTCCTTCTTTCATTTTAACCTGCGTCGCTTCGAAACCCGCGGTCGCCTTGGCGACTCCGTCCTTCAGGTTCGTCACGGTCGCTTCGATGGTCTGGGTCGCGGCGGCGCCAGCGGGCGTCACGTCGGTGATTTTCGCTTTAGCGGTTGACATTGTGCTTTTTCTTTCAACAGTCGATTATCAGACAGCCAAGTCGTTGTTCGGCAGAGAGGCAGAACACAGCCAGCGTCATGCAGGTAAAGCCTCTATTCTCGGGTCGCGACGCTTTGCTGCACCGCAACATGACGGGGATATAGAAACCCCTTGCACCAGGATCAAGCTGTTTTTGTGCGCTGCACAAGAAAATCTGACTGAAGCGCCAACGCCATTCCGGGCACGCGCCGCGACGGGCTAGACAGCGTATGAGCGTTGGCCCGTAAGATGTTCACACTTTACGCTTTTGTTCCGATTTCCGCTGGACAGCAGCGCGCTTTGGACCATAAAATTCTCCCGCTAACCTGGAAGGGACATCGATGGCTGAACTCGCGTGGCCCAACTTCGGGTTCCATTGGCGTAAGCATGTGTTTCGCTGTCTGCTCGCTGCTGCCGCCTTGATCCCGCTGACCGGGGCCGCGCCGGCCCGGGCGCAAATCGGGTCAGCGCGCTACAGTTCCATCATCGTCGAAGCCTCCGGCGGCGACGTGCTGGAGGAGGTGAACGCCGACCAGCCCCGTCATCCCGCCAGCCTGACCAAAATGATGACGCTGTACATGACGTTCGAGGCTTTGCGCGACCGGCGCATCACGCTGAACCAGGCGGTCCCGGTATCGGCGCATGCGGCATCAATGGAACCCACGAAGCTGGGCTTGGTGCCGGGAACCCGGCTGACCGTGGAACAGGCCATCCTGGGTCTGGTCACCAAATCCGCTAACGATGCCGCGGCCGCGCTGGGCGAGCTGCTGGGCGGCACCGAAGATCGCTTCGCGCAGATGATGACGTTGCGCGCCCGCGCCCTGGGCATGAGCCGCACAACCTTTCTAAACGCGTCCGGCCTGCCGAATCCGGATCAATGGACCACCGCTCGGGACCTCGCTGTGCTGGGCCGGCGGCTGATCAACGACTTTCCCGGCTATTACCGCTATTTCTCCACCCCCAGCTTTGCGTGGCACCGTCAGGTGATCTTCAACCACGACAACCTGCTGCGCACCTATCCTGGCGCGGACGGACTGAAGACCGGCTATACCGAGGCATCGGGACATAACCTGGTCACCAGCGCCGTGCGGGGCGGCGTGCGGCTGATCGGCGTGGTCATGGGGGCGGCGTCGAACCCCGAACGGGACATTCACATGGCGTCCCTGCTGGATCATGGATTCGAGCAGATGGACGTGCCGATCACCCGCAAGCCGGTCCAGATCGCATCCCGCATGACATTGATTTCATCGGCCCATGCGTCAGAGGTGTCGCGGCCGGTTCGAGCCAAACCGGCAAGCTGGACCGTTCAGGTCGGCACCTTCAGCTCCGAGGCGGCGGCCCGCACCGCGGCCAATGCCGCCCGTCGCGAAGCCGACGCCGGGGAAGCGCGGGTCGAAGCCGTAAAGCTGCACGGAAAAACCGTCTGGAGGGCGAAAGTCGTCGGACTGACCACAAGCGATGCCCGGGATGCGTGTTCCGGGCATCGCAAGGGAATCTGTACCATCACTAAGGCTGGCGCCCGTCAGGTCGCCAGCCGGTAAGGCGCCGCCAGCCGCCTCCGCTACCGGTCGAACCGCGACACCCCGTTCGGGGTCGCGACCAGGGCGGTGGCCGCCATGCCGATGAACAGCCCGGTTTCGACCACACCAACCACCATCGATATCTCCCGCTCCAGGGCCGCGGGATCGCCGATCGCACCGAAATGGCAGTCCAGGATCGGATTACCGCCGTCGGTCAGAAACACCGAACCATCCACGGCCTGGCGCAGCACCGCCCGGGCGCCAAGCCGTTCCAGCCTGGCCGCCGTGGTCTGCCAGCCGAAGCCGGCAACCTCCACCGGCACCGGGACCGTGCCGCCCAGTCCCGCCACCAGTTTCGGCTCATCGGCGACGATCACCAGCCGCGCGCTGGCAGCGGCGACGATCTTTTCGCGCAGCAGGGCGCCGCCCAGTCCCTTGATCAAGTCCAGCGAGCCGCGGGCAATTTCGTCGGCGCCGTCGATCGTCAGGTCCACCCTGGTATGATGGGCGAAGTCGGTCAGCACGATCCCGCCATCCCGAGCCTGCGCGGCGCTGCGTTCGCTGGTGGGGATGCCGACGATATTCAGGCCGCCGCGCACGCGCGCGATAAGGCCCTCGATCGCAAAGGCCGCGGTCGAGCCGGTGCCAAGCCCGACCACCATGCCGTCTTCCACCATGGCGACGGCAGCCAACGCCGCCTCCCGCTTCCTTGCGTCACGATCGACGGTCACGCGCGCACCGCCCGCAGAACCCGTAGCCAATTACCGGAACACACTTTTTCGACTTCCTCTTGGTTCATGCCGCGATCCCGCATGGCGGCGGCGATTTGAGGGTGGCGGGAAAAATTCGGCATCTCGGTCGCCGCCACGCCAGCCGGCAGGTCGGACCCGATGCCGACATGATCGATGCCCAGGGCGTCAATCATGCGAAACAGGTGGCGGATCATGCCGGGGAACTTCTCCTCCGTCAGAACAGAGATCCAGGCCCCGACCACGCCGCCGGACTCGACCACCATGCGGGCGTAGTCCGGCCCGATGAAGCGCGGATGATCGCCGTTCGGCGCGCCCGGCTCCTTCAGGTTGGAGTGTGAGCACAGGAACGGGCGGGTCGCCACGCGGGCAACCCCCTTCACGGTATCCTCGGAGCAATGGGCGACATCGACGATGATGCCGGCGCTGTTCATCCGCCGCACCGCATCGGCACCGAACGCGGTCAGGCCGCCATGAACCGGCGGAGCGGTCTGAATATCTCCGGTTTCGTTCACCAGATAATGGGTAAGCTGGATGCCGCGGACGCCGCGCTTTTCCATTGCGTCCAGGCGATCGAGGTCGCCTTCCAGGAAGTCACAGCCTTCGATCCCCAGGACCAGGGCCGGATCATCCGGCCGGAAATCGTCCGCTTCCCGCGCGATCCGCAGCCCGGCATTTTCGAAGCTGCTCAGATAGCCCTCGACCGCTTCCAGGCATTCGCCGGGGTTGGGGTCGCGGAACTTCTCCAGCCGGCCGGTGACTTTGTCGCGCCGGATCATCGGAATGTCGCCGATCGCCGAAACGACCGCCGCCGCGACCCCGGCCGGACGCATGGTGGCCAGGACGGTTCGGTCAACCTCGCCGGTTCGGCGCGGACGGCCCGCGTGGGTATGCATGTCGATAATCATCGGGGCCTTCTAAACCGATCCAGGCACGCGCGTCACCGTTGGCAGCAATGTTAACCTTGCGCCGGACGAGGCGGTTGCGCATGTTGCTGCTTGAAGACGCCAGTTGCGATGCGGCCAGGACAACGGCTGGCATGCACGACACCAGGGCGGGAAAAGGCCAAGGCGGAGCAATTTGTATGGACGGCGGAGCAGACTCAAGGCGCATCACGATTCACGCGCCCGAAGATTTCGCTGGCATGCGTGCCGCTGGCCGCCTGGCCGCCGAAACGCTGGATATGATCGGGCCGTATGTGAAGCCGGGGGTTACCACGGGCGCCCTGGATAAACTGTGCCACGATTTCATCCTGGACCACGGCGCCATACCGGCCCCGCTTAATTATCGCGGCTATCCGAAGTCGATCTGCACCTCCATCAACCACGTCGTCTGCCACGGCATTCCCGGCGACCGAAAGCTGGAGAACGGCGACATCCTGAATATCGACGTCACAGTCATCCTGGATGGGTGGCACGGTGACACGTCACGCATGTATGCCGCCGGGACGCCCAACACCCGCGCCCGCAACTTGATCGACGTGACATACGAATCGCTGATGCGAGGCCTTAAGGTCGTGAAGCCCGGCGTGACGCTGGGCGAGGTCGGCCACGTGATCCAGACCTATGTCGAAAGCAACCGCTTCAGCGTGGTGCGCGATTTCTGCGGCCACGGCATCGGCCGCCGCTTCCACGAACCGCCGAACGTGCTGCATTTCGGCCGCATCGGCGAAGGCCCGATCCTGCGCAAGGGCATGTTCTTCACCATCGAACCCATGGTGAACGCGGGCCGGCCAGAGGTGAAAGTACTCGACGACGGCTGGACCGCCGTCACCCGCGACCGCAGCCTGTCCGCCCAGTTTGAACATATGATCGGCGTGACCGACGACGGCTGCGAAATTTTCACCCTTTCCCCCGCCGGTTTAGACAAACCAACGCTCGGCGTTAGCTGATTGGCAATAATTAGGCGCTAGCATTCGCCGCGGTATCTGCCGTGAGTGTTCATGTCCAAAGCCCCGCCGATCGCCGGAATGGCCGAGTTTTCGTTTCTGCCGGACCTGGCGCCCGAACCTGTGGCCGCCATCGGTTCCGAAGGCCACCGAACCCGCATGCGCCAACGGCTCCTGAAGGCCGGGCCTGACGCGCTGGCGGATTACGAGATGCTGGAGATGATCCTGTTCATCGCCCTGCCCCGCCGCGATACCAAACCACTGGCGAAAGAGTTAATCGCCCGCTTCCGAACTTTCGGTGGCGTAATCAGCGCGACAGCGCACGAATTGCGTTCCGTGGATGGTGTTGGCGAGGCCGGGACGGCGGCGCTGAAACTGGTGCAGGCCGCTTCTCTGCGGATGATGCGGCAGGACCTGATCGGTCAGCCGGTGCTGTCCACCTTCGACAAGCTGACGGATTATCTGATGGCGGCGATGGGGCATGAGCGGGTGGAGCAATTCCGGGTGCTGTTCATGGACAGCCGCAACCGCCTGCTGGCAGACGAGGTTCAAAATACCGGCACGATCAACCACGCCCCCGTCTACCCGCGTGAGGTGGTGCGCCGCTGCCTGGAATTGCATGCCACGGCGGTGATCCTGGCCCACAACCACCCCAGCGGAGATCCTGCCCCGTCCAGGGCGGATCTAGCCATGACGGCCGAATTAGTGCGCGTTACCGAGGCGATGGGCATCGCGGTCCACGACCATATCGTGATTGGGCGCGGGAAATGGTTGAGCTTCAGGAGTGAGAAGTTGATGTAACCGGCTTGTGGATCTCGTCGATCACCACTGGCAGACTTGCCTCGATGGACACGCATGATCCGCTTCGAAAAAGCCCGATGGGGCAACGCCGAAACCTGGCTGCGGCCGCAACTCGAATACGACCTGTGGCAAGCGAGGCATCGCACCGAACAGATCGACTTGAAGCCCTACCCCTCAAGCGACGCCGCCTGACGCGTGTCGTCATACCAGCGGAAGCGTCGCCTCCATCACCTCGGGATCGTCGGCCATTCGGCGAACCGAAAAGCCCAGATGTCGAATGAAGGCCAGCATTGGCTGATTATCCGCCAAAATCTGGCCCTCGATCTGGCGTAGCCCGCTTTGCCGGCCCCACGCGATCAGGCGGCGCATCAGATGGGACGCCAGCCCCCTGCCCTTCAGATCGGCCTGCACGATCACCGCGAACTCCCCCGATCGGCCGTCTGAATCGGCTGCCAGACGGGACACGCCAACGGTTTCCCCCGTCGAGTCCCGCACCGCGATAAACGCCATCTCGCGGTCGTAATCGACCTGGGTCAGCCGTACAGTCTGTTCGGGCGACATTTCCCGCATCGCGCTGAAAAAGCGGTAGCGGATATCCTGCGGCGACAACCGGCTGAAGAATTCAGTATGGGCCTGCGCGTCCTCCGGCCGGATCGGGCGGATCGTCATAGCCTCACCGCCCACCATGCGGTGTTCGGTCAGTTCCGCCGGATAGGGCGCGATCGCCAGGCGCACGGGCGCCTCCTTCGGATCGCGCAGCCGCAGCCAGGCATCGGCCGCCAGCACACCGTCGGAATCGACGAACAGCGACGGAACCTCCAGCACCGCGATTTCGGGGAAATCGACGATCAACTGGCTGATCCGCACCAGCACCTGCGCCACGGCATCGGCATTCGCCGGCGCCCGGTCGCGCAGCGGCTTACCCAGCGTCGCGCCGGTGCGGCTGCGCTGAATCAGGCCGTGCGCCAGCGCCAGATTCAGCGGCGGCAGATCGACCGCCATATCGGTTGGGTTGGATAACGTGCCGCCGCCGCCGAAATAGATCGCGGGACCGAAGGTGCTGTCGTCCGCCACGCGGATCGCAACCTCTCGTCCACGGCCGGCGTGGCGCTGGACCAGAAGCTCACCCGACCCACCCTGGCGTTGCGCGCGCGCCGACAAAAGGCGCGATGCCGCGACGATCTGCGACGCATCGTGCAGATCGAAAACCAGGCTGCCAGGCAGGCGATCGGCCGGCGGCGCGGTATCGCGCAGCTTGACCACCGCCGGATAGCCCAGCAGATCCGCCGCTGGACCCGCATCCGCCGGACTGGCGGCAAACCGGGTGGGAATCGGCGGAATGCCATAGGCCGCCAGAACGTCCAGCGCCTCATCCTGATTGAACGTCAAACGCCCGGCCTCGCGGGCACGGGCGAACCGGCGGCGCACCAATTCGCGTTCGGGTTCGATCGCCAGCACCTTGCTGGACGGCAGTTCCCTGGCAGCCTGGCGGTTACGCCGGTCGCGCACCAGATGCTCGAACCCCTGAACCGCCTGATCGGGCGTGGCGAACACCGGCAGGCCGGATCGCGCCAGCATCGCGCGATGCACCGAACCGGTGGTTTCGCCCATGGCGCAAATCAGCAGCGGCGCGCGCAGGTCCGCCGGCGGATGGCACAGACTTTCGATCGCCGCCTCATCGGCCTGACCTTGCGGCGCATGGACGACCAGCACGCCGCCGATATTGGGGCGGACCGACAGCCTGAATGCGGTGGCGGCAAGGTCCGCGGACTCAACAAGCAGAACACCATGGTCCGGCGCATCGTCCGGCATCAGCCGCAGACCCTCCCGCAGCACACTGTCGGCCGCCAGCCGGCCCGGGCCGATTGCATTACTGACGATCGCCAATGTGTCGCAGCGGGCAGGCTTGGCGCGCGACAGCGTTTCCGCCGCCGCCAGAAGATCCTCCAGCCGCTTCACCGACAGCACGCCCGCCCGGCGCAACGCCGCCTCGAACGACAGATCGGCCGCGCCGTCTTCGTCCAGCAGCCGCAGCCCGGCGCGAATCGCGACGACCGGGCGCAGCTTGGCCGCGGCACGGGCGGCCGACAGAAACAGCCGGTGATTCTTGATCCGGCGGATATCCAGCAGAATGGCGCCCGTTCCGGGATCGCGCGACAGCCAGTCCAGCGTCAGGCCAAAGCCGATATCGGCATTGGCGCCCAGTCCGACGATATGGCTGAAACCCACCCCGTTCGGGCCCGCCCAATCGATGACCGCCCGGCTGAGCGCGGACGACTGCGAAATCAGCGCCAACCGGCCCGGCGGCGGCGGGATATGCGTGCGGCAGGCGTTCAGGTTCAGCCGCGGCACCGAGATACCGAACGAATGCGCGCCCAGAACCCGCACGCCCGTGCGTTCGGCATGCGCGGCAAGATCGTCGCACGGCCCCGGCACGATGGCGGCGAAACAGTTCGCCTCCGCCAGCGTCGTCATCGCCGCGCCGATCCGGTCGGGGGTAAGCGCCAACACCGCCAGATGCGGCGTACCCGTCAACCGAGCGATGTCATGGATGGCCTGAACCTCGCCAGGGTAACCCGCGAGCGCGAGATTGGCGACGATCTGGCCGCCAGCCGGCGAGTCCGCGCCGATCACGGCGATCGAACCGGGGCGAAAGAGGCAGGCCGGATCGAAGCGGCCGGTGGTGTTAAGCCGAGGAACTGTCATGGTGCGCCGCAACATAAGGGGCACCCGGGGGCCGGGAGCAAGTTGCAATTCAAAGCAGCCTGCCGTTGCATAGCAGGTACACGGAAAGCGAGGGGAATCGAAAATGCCGGATCGGTCGCGTTGGGACCCGGAAATGGCTGCATTCACCGCCGAACAGGAAAAGGCCGCCGCGGCTTACCCTCCGGTTCGGGTGGAGCTGCCGCTGGCACCGCACCGCCGGGTCAACGATCTGCTGGGGATGCGGACGGCGGAGGGAGGGCCGGTCATGGCCGAAATCACGGATCGCTGGGTATCCGGCACCGGCCGGCGGATTTTCTGCCGCGTGTTCCGCCCCGTGATCGACCAACAAGCGACCGGCCGGCCGATCCCCACACTGGTGTATTTCCACGGCGGCGGCTGGGTCTGGGCAAATGTCGATACGCATGACCGCATGACCCGCGAATATGCCGCCGCCGGTTCGGTCGCGGTGGTCAGCGTCGATTACGCTCTGTCGCCGGAAGCAAAATTCCCGCAGGCGCTGCTGGAGTGTGCCGAAGTGGTCCGCTTCGTCGCCAGCCATGGAGCGGAATGGGGATTGGATTCGACGCGGATTTTCGTCGGCGGCGACTCGGCAGGCGG
>JAKBCJ010000531.1 GCA_021807975.1 Pseudomonadota bacterium
TCACTTGATATGGCTCGCCGAACCGCTCCCGGGACTCGTTTCGCCGGCTTAGGAGGACGGCGTCCTGCCGTCCTCCGCCGCGTCGGCCAGGCGGTCTGAACCACCGGGCCAGCGGGTCTTGGACGGTGGCCGTCAGGTCCGGACGACGTTGCCGCTTCTTAATGGAATTCCCGTCTCCTCGTAACAAACCCGGGCGAGTTCGGCCACGCCAGCCTTGATGGTTTCCTTCCCGGGCATGGCGAAACACAGGCGCAGGCAGTTGCTGGAATTGTCGGCGCTGACCGCCCATTCCGGCCCCGGATTGAACACGATCCCCGCATCAGCGGCCGGTTTTACCAGCTTGCGCACATCGACCTCCGGCGGCAGCCGGATCCACAGGAAGATGCCGCCCTTCGGCACCCAGCATTCCGCCGAAGACCCGAATTCGCGCGCCACCGCCTCGGTCATCGTGTCCAGCTTTTCGCGCAGAACGCCGTTCAGGTGGCCCAGGTGGCTGTCGAAGTGTTGAGAGAAATACTCGGCGACGACCATCTGATCCAAGGCGCCGGTGCCGCTGTCGCCTTTCAGCGGCAGCAGACGGCTCATGATGTCCGGGGGCGCGATGACGTAGCCAAGCCGCAGGGCAGGGGCGAGGGATTTGGAGAACGAGCCGAGATGGATCACGCACCCCGGGTCCAGGGCATAGAGCGCGGGCGGGGCCTCGATGCCTTCCCATAGCAGGTCGGCGTAGCACTCATCCTCGAAGATCGCGACGTTGTATTCCTTCGCCAGGGCGATCAGCGCGTGGCGCCGGTCCAGCGGCAGGATACTGGCAGTCGGGTTCTGGATGGTGGGGATGGTGTAGATGAATTTTGGCGTGATGCCTTCCGCCTTCAGGTTCGCCAGTTGCGCCGCCAGCGCGTCGATGACGATGCCGTCCCCGTCCAGCTTCATGCCCGCCAGTTTCGCGCCCAGCTTGCGGAACCGGTTCATCGCGCCCTGGTAACAATACTCCTCGGTCAGCACGGTATCGCCGGGGTTCACCAGCAGCTTGCTGATCATATCCAGTCCCTGGCCGGAGCCGGTGGTGATCAGGATGTCGTCGATCGGCGCGGCGATGCCCCGCTGCCGCCGGGACTTGTCGGCGACGAACTGGCGCAGGCCCGGGTATCCCTGTGGTCCCAGGCCCAGATTGTAGATCGCCAGCTTCGATCCCTCGCGGCGCAGGACAGACGCGGCGGCTTCGACCAGGCCCTCGATGGGGATTTGTTCCGGGTCATTGTTGCCGCCGACGAAGTAGTATTTCGGGAACGGCGCCCAGCGCGGCGCGGCCGGCGGCAGATCGGCGCTGAACAGCCTGTTGTAGTCGATTGTCAATGACATTGTGTCGTTTCCCCCCGTCGGTCTGCCCAAGCCGTTACATGGTGTTTTGCATATCCGCATCGACGCTGATCGCCTGCCCGCTGATCGTGCCGCCGAACGGGCTGGCCAGATACAGCGCCATGTTGGCGATATCCTGCTGCGTCACGAAACACTTCAGGCTGGTCGTGGCCACGGTCCGTTCGGTCATTTCGTTTTCCGAGATCGACGCCGCTTCGGCCTTCGCCTTGATCACCGCGCGAATCCGCGGCCCGTCCACCGGCCCCGGCAGGATCGCATTGACGCGGATGCCGTCCGAGCCCAGTTCGATCGACAGCGACTTGGTGAACCCGATCACGCCCCATTTCGCCGCCGCGTATGGCGCCCGCAACGCAAAACCGAACCGCCCCGCCGCCGACGACAGATTGATGATCGCCCCGCCGCCATTGGCCCGCAGCGCCGGAATTGCCCGCCGCGACATGTGGAACATCGAGCCGACGTCGATCCGCAGCGTGGCATCCAGTTCCTCGGGCGTTACGTTTTCAACCAGCGCGGTCGGTCCCGCGATGCCGGCGTTGTTCACCAGCACATCCAGCCCGCCCAGATGCTTCACCGCGGCGTCGATGAACGCCTCACACTGCGCCGGGTCACCGGCATCGGCCCGCATACCCGCGTGGCCGCATGTCTCCAGCGCCTTGGTATCGACGTCGCTGACGAACACGGACGCGCCGCAATAGGCGAAACTATCCGCCATGACCTTGCCGATGCCGTTCGCGCCGGCCGAAATCGCTACCTTGTAGCCCGTCAGATCGACCGTCAGCGGCGTCAGAGCTCCGGAAACCATGTGTCACTTCCCCTTTCCCATGTGTTGGCTAATGTGATCGCGCCGAATCATCAGGGAGGCAAGGGCATGATCACGCCAGAAGGCGCGCGCAACATCTCGTTCGTGGGGCACACGGACCAGGGCGGGCGTGGCGATGGCGTCCAGGTCATGGTCAATCGCGGCCACGCCTATATCGGCACCCGCGTCAGCCGTGGCGTGATGGTGACGGACGTGCGCGACCCGCGTAACCCGAAGCCGGTCAATTTCATGCCGATTCACCCGAATTCCTGGTGCATGCATCTGCAAACCGCCAACGATCTGCTACTGTGCATCGAGGAACTGGATCTGAAGGCGCTGCTGTCGCTGAAAGATTATTATGGCGGCTCGAATCAGGTCGATTCGTCGCGGTATGGCAAGCGGGGCGAGGATTTCTCCGCCGGCATGCGGGTTTACGACATTGCCGATCCCGCCAATCCCCGCCCGATCGGGTTCATGGAGGTCGAGGGACTTGGGCTGCACCGTATCTGGTGGACCGGGGGACGCTATGCCTATGCCTCCGCGCTGCTGGACGGGTTCCTGGACCACATCCTGATCAGCATCGACATGGCGGACCCGACGAAGCCCAAGGAGGTCGGTCGCTGGTGGATCCCCGGCATGAACGCGGCAGCGGGTGAGACCGCGAGCTGGACCGGAAGATGGGCGCTGCACCACGCGGTGGTGGAGGACGGCATCGCCTATGGAAGCTGGCGCAACGGCGGGCTGACGATCCTGGACGTCACGGATCCGGCGAGCATGTCGCTGATCGCGCATCGCAACTGGTCGCCGCCTTATGGCGGGGGAACGCACAGTGCGCTGCCGCTGCATGATCGCGGCTTGCTGGTGGTGGCGGACGAGGCGACGCTGAACATCGATCAGGAGCAGATGAAGCGCACCTGGGTGTTCGACATCCGGGAAAAATCCAACCCGATCTCGATCTCCACCATGCCGACACCCTCGGATCAGGATTATATCAAGATCGGTGGCCAGTTCGGGCCGCATAACCTGCATGAGAACCGGCCGGGATCGTTCCGGTCTTCGACCACGATCTTTGCCACCTG
>JAKBCJ010000532.1 GCA_021807975.1 Pseudomonadota bacterium
GATTTCGCGGTCATCCCGCTGGCCGATGCCTGGCCGCTGGATCAGCCGCCGCCGAACAGCGGCCCATTCCTGTCGCTGACGCCCGCCCGGCATGGGACGGACGGGTTCTTTACCGCGGTGATGGAGCGTAAGGCTTGATAACGCTGCGCAAAGCCCGTATCGCCGACGCCATTGCAATCGGCGCGGTGCATGTCGCGGCCTGGCGCAGCACCTATCCGGGGATTCTACCTGACACCTATCTGGCGAAGATGTCGGTCTCCCGGCAGGCGGCTTATTACGACGCGGCGATTCGCGGCGGGACCGGCGTGACGGTGGCGACGGCGTCGGGCGCCGATGTGCCGGCCGGCAGCGGCCCCCGCATCATCGGTTTCACGACGGCCGGGCGTGCGCGCAATGCCGAAGTCGCAGGCAAGCGGCTGGCCGAGGGCGAGGTGGAGACGCTGTATGTCCTGGACGACTGGCGTGATCGTGGCGTCGGCCGGCGGTTGATCCGGGCGGCTGGCAGCCATTTGGTGGAAATCGGCTGCAAGTCCGCTTTCGTATGGGTGCTGCGCGACAACCCCAGCCGCTGGTTCTACCAGCGCCTCGGCGGCAAGCCCGTGGCCGGACAGGCCATTCAGATCGCCGGACAGCCGGTCGAGCAGACCGCTTTCGTCTGGAACCCCATCGAGTTGCTGCTGACCGCCTCACCCCAGGCGTCCTGAGGTCCGCTAGTCCTGCGCGAACTCGCCCGACTTGCCGCCGGCCTTGTGAGTCACGCGCAGCCCCTCGATCCGCATCGACCGGTCAACCGCCTTGCACATATCGTAAACGGTCAACGCCGCCACGCTGGCGGCGGTCAGCGCCTCCATTTCAACGCCGGTCTGTCCGGTGGTGCGCACGGTCGCGGCGATGTCCACCGCGCTCGTTGTCGCATCGGTCGTCAGATCGACCTTCACCGAGGTAATCGGCAGCGGGTGGCACAGCGGGATCAAATCGGCGGTGCGCTTCGCCCCCATGATGCCGGCCAAGCGCGCGACCCCAAGAACGTCTCCCTTCTTGGCGGACCCGGCCTGGATCATCGCCAATGTCGCGGCCTCCATCACCACCCGAACCCGAGCGGTGGCCGTCCGGTTGGTCGCCGGCTTGCCGGACACATCGACCATGGCCGCGTTCCCGGCTGAATCGAAATGGGTGAAACCGGTCATGCTAAAGCCCGTCGCCCAGCAGTTCCCGCACGGCCGCGGATACGTCCGCCTGCCGCATCAGGCTTTCGCCCACCAGGTAGCAGTTCGGCCCCACGGCGGCCAAACGCCTCAGGTCCGTGGTATTGCGAATGCCGCTTTCGGCGATCAGGAACCGATCCGGCGGTACCAGCGGTGCCAGTTGCTCGGTCGTGCCCAGGTCGGTGATCAGGGTCTTCAGGTTCCGGTTGTTGATGCCGATCAGCGAGGTTTCCAGCAGCAGCGCGCGTTCCAGCTCGTCGCGGTCATGCACCTCGACGAGCACGTCCAGATCCAGGCTTATCGCCACCTGTTCCAGTTCGCGCGCCCGGGCATCGGTCAGCGCGGCCATGATCAACAGGATGCAATCCGCCCCCATCGCCCGGCTTTCGTAGACCTGCCAGGGATCGAGTATGAAGTCCTTGCGTAGCACGGGCAGCGACACTGCCGCACGTGCGGCTTTCAGATGGGAAGGATCCCCCTGGAAGTGCTTGGGTTCGGTCAACACCGACAGGCAGGTGGCACCGCCGGACTCATACGCCTTCGCCAGCGCCGCGGGGTCGAAATCCGGCCGGATCAGGCCACCGGACGGTGACGCCTTCTTGATCTCCGCGATCAGCCCGTACCGGCCGGCGATGGTGGCCTGTTTCAGCGCATAGCCGAAGCCGCGCGGTGCGTCGTGCCGGGCCGCGATCTCTGACTTCAGCGCGTCGATGCCGCGCACGGCCTTCTTAGCCGCGACATCCGACAGGACATCGGCGCAGATCCGAGCGAGGACATCGGGGATCGCGTTGTTCTGGTCTGACATTAGCTGTCCCGGTCTTATGTTACGGCGCTCACTCGCCGCAAGGTTTGCAACGCGGCAAAGGCCGCGCCGGATGCGATGGAATCCCCGGCAATGGAGACACCGTGGCGCAAATCGTCGGTACGCCCGGCCACGATCAGTGCGGCGGCGGCATTAAGCAGTACGGTGTCGCGATAGGCTCCGGGTGCGCCCTGAAGCATTGCTTCCAGCGCGGCGGCATTGAAGGCGGCATCGCCGCCCTGGATGGCGGATACCGGCGCGCGCGGCAATCCGGCGTCCTCGGGTTCGACGATGAAGCTGGATATCTGGCCGGAACGCAGGGCTGTGACGTGATTCGAGCCGGCGGTTGTCAGTTCGTCCAGGCCCATGCCATGCACGATCCAGGCGGATTCATGCCCCAGGGCCGCCAGGGTTTCCGCCATCGGACGGGTCCAGTCCGGGGCGAACACGCCGGTTAACTGAGCCTTGACGCGGGCGGGGTTGGCCAGCGGACCTAGCAGGTTGAAGATAGTGCGGGTGCCAAGCTCCACCCGTGGGCCGGCGGCATGGCGCATCGACGGATGGTGTCGCGGTGCGAACAGGAACACGCACCCGGCCGCCGCCAGGATCGCGGGCAGGGCGTCCATCGGGGCATCGACATTGACGCCCATCGCGGTCAGTACGTCGGCGCCCCCCGTGCGGGACGACAGCGCCCGGTTGCCATGCTTGGCCACCGGCACGCCGCAGCCGGCCACCACGAAGGTCACGGCGGACGACACGTTCAGCGTGCCGGCCCCATCGCCGCCGGTGCCGCAGACATCGATCGCGCCTGCCGGCGCTTCAACGGCGGTCATCCGGGCGCGCATGGCCCGCACGGCGCCAGTGATTTCGGCTACGGTTTCGCCGCGAATCCGCATTGCCATCAGCAGGCCGCCGATCTGGGCAGGGGTTGCCTCGCCGGACATGATGACGTCGAACGCGGCCTCCGCCTGGTCGGCCGACAGCGTTTCCCCGGCAGCCAGCCGGGCGATGAAGGGCTTCAGGTTCGCGGACATGGCTTCAGGCCGCGCGGGCGGGCGCGTTGGTGCCGCGCGCCAGACTCAGGAAGTTGCGCAGGATCGTGTGGCCGTGTTCGCTGGCGATACTCTCGGGGTGGAACTGCACGCCGTGAATCGGCAGGGTCCGGTGGTGCATCGCCATGACCAGCCCGTCCGCCGTCCAGGCGGTGGGGACCAGCGTATCGGGCAGCGTCTCCCGATCGACGATCAGG
>JAKBCJ010000533.1 GCA_021807975.1 Pseudomonadota bacterium
GCTGCGGTTCGTCAGCGGCGTGGTCGATACCGAAGACCTGCCGCTGAACGTCTCGCGGGAGATGCTGCAAACCACCCCGGTACTGGCGCGCATCCGCAAGGCGCTGATCGGGCGTGTCCTGTCGGAACTGAAAAACCGCGCCAAGGAGACGGAGGATTACAACAAATTCTATGAGAATTTCGGCCCGATCCTAAAGGAAGGCGTTTGGGAGGACTCCGAACACCGCGCGGAAATCGCCCCGCTGCTGCGCTTCCGCTCGTCCGCACAGGACGGCTGGACCTCGCTGGCCGACTACGTTGGCCGGATGCAGGAGGGCCAGGATACGATCTACTACCTGTCCGGCGATCATGCCGAGGCACTGAAGTCCTCGCCGCAGCTCGAAGGCTTCCGGGCGAAGGGTCTGGAAGTGCTGTTGATGGCCGACCCGATCGATTCGTTCTGGCCGGAGCGGCTGGACAGTTTCGAGGGTAAGAACCTGCGCAGCGTCACCCAGGCGGCGGAGGACATCGGCAAGGGCGACGACCTGCCCGATATCTCCCTGCTGTTGGCGGCCATGAAAACCGCCCTCGGCGACCGCATTTCCGACGTACGTTCCACCGCTCGGTTGACCGACAGCGCGGTCGTACTGGCCTCGGACGGCAAGGGGCCAGATCTGGCGATGCAGCGCCTGATGCGCCGGGCCGGACGGGCAATGATGCCGGCGAAGCCGGTTTTGGAGGTGAACCCAAGGCATAAGCTGATCGAAACCCTGGCGGCGAAGCTGGAAGACACGGCGCTGATCGCCGAAGCGGCGGAGACGCTGCTGGACCTGGCACAGGTGCAGGAAGGCGATCTGCCCGCCGACTCGACCGCGTTTGCCCGCCGGGTCACCAGCCTGCTGGCCGGCAGCCTGGGCTGAATGACACCGCCGGCCGGGTGACAATTCCGGCCGGCGCGATACCTTGGCCGATGACCGTCACCGATCCGGTCGCAGCCGTATCGGAACGACCCATCGCAAGGACCATTGCCCATGCTCGATCAGCCTTTCGACTTCATCGTTTCGACCGCCGAGGGCGCCCGTTCGGTGCATGTGGTCCGGCCCGGCGAATTGCCGGGCTTCCTGGCAACGCTGCCGCCGGCCCAAGCGGCTTTCCTGCGCGATGGCGGATTCACCGCCAAAGCGGGCGAACTTCGTTTTCTGCCCGGCGAGGCGGGCATCGAAGCCGCGGTGCTGGGAACAGGCAACGATGCCACGCCGTTCGTATTCGGCGGGCTGCCGATGCAATTACCGGAAGGCCCGGTTTGGAAGCTGGAACCGGGCGACTACGACGATCGTGCGGCCACGCTGGGCTACTGCCTTGGCGCGTATCGTTACGGCCGGTTCACCAATGGCTCGCGCGGGCCTGCCTCGCTGTTCGTTCCGGACGGCCACGAACTCAGTACGATACAGGCCGCGGCCGCATGGATGGTGCGCGACCTGATCAATACGCCCGCGAACATCCTGGGGCCGGTAGAGCTGGCCGATTTTGCCGTATCTCTGGCGGATCGATACGGCGCGGCTTGCGAGACCGTATCGGGCGAAGCGCTGGACGCGGCATATCCGACGATCGCCGCGGTCGGCCGGGGCTCCGCGCGGCCGCCCCGGGTCGTGACCTTTCATTGGCATGGAAGTAAAGCGCCGGACGACGCCCCGCTGCTGTCGCTGTGCGGCAAGGGGGTCTGTTTCGATACCGGCGGTTATGACCTGAAGCCGTCGGCCGGCATGCTGCGGATGAAAAAAGACATGGGCGGGGCGGCGGCCGTGCTTGGGCTGGCGCGCATGGTCATGGCGGCCGACCTGCCGATCCGTCTGGCCGTCCGGGTGGGCTGCGTTGAAAATTCAGTGTCCGGGACAGCGATGCGCCCATCGGATGTGATCCGCACCCGTTCCGGTTTAAGCGTCGAAATTGGTAACACCGACGCCGAGGGGCGGCTTGTGCTGTGCGATCTGCTGGATGAGGCATGCGACGAACATCCGGCATTGCTGATCGACTGCGCCACCCTGACCGGTGCCGCGCGGGTGGCACTGGGGCCGGATCTGCCGGCGCTGTTCAGTAACGATGACGCTCTGGCGGATGCCGTTTTGCGGTATGGCAATAGCGTGGATGACCCGATGTGGCGGCTGCCGCTGTGGGCGGGATACGACGAATGGCTGAAAAGCCCTGTCGCGGACGTGAATAACGTGTCGGTCAAGCCGATGGCGGGGGCCATAACGGCGGCGCTGTACTTGCAGCGGTTTGTGAAACCCGGTGTGCCCTGGATGCATATCGATCTTTACGCATGGAACGATCAAAGCCGCCCCGGGCGCCCTGAAGGCGGTGAGGCCATGGCCATTCGGGCTGCTTTCGCGCTTGCCCGCGGCGGACTGAAGGGCTGACGCAAACGCCGGGACAGCCGTTTGGGCTCGTGATACGAAACAGTTCCCATATTGTAATAAGGTTGACACGTATCTGTATTACCGCTAATTGAAAGGGTTAGGGGGCGTTTAGTATCGCCCGGTCAAGAAAGGAATTTCGACGTGGCAGCTCCTCCAAACCCGGTTTCGGATGCCCAGGTCGGCCTCCTGCGGGACACGGTCGTGGCACTGGTCCGCCGTGACGGCGCGGACCTTTCGGCTCGGCAGCTTGGGGTGTTCCTGACGTGTTACCTGAACGAGGGCGCACACACGGTTCGCGGGCTGGCCGCGGATCTGAATGTTTCGAAGCCGGCGATCACCCGGGCACTGGATCGGCTTGGTGAGCTCGATCTGGCCCGCCGGAAGGTCGATCCGCTGGACCGGCGCAGCGTACTGGTTCAGCGCACCCCGAAGGGTTCGGCATTCCTGCGGGATCTGCGCGCCATCATGACAGAAGCCTCCGGGGGCGGCAAAAAGCCGTCCAAAAAGGCCGCGACCTGACATCCTCGCCAATGTCGCGGTGAGTTGCCTTACGCCGCACCGGGGTTTGCCGGGGCGGCGTCGCGATGCTTCGTTACAAGTGCTTCGACAGGCGCAGTGTGAGGCCCGGGCGGTTCGCCAACCCCCGGAAATCGCATGCAGCCGGGCAATTTCCAGCATCGTAACGACGACACAGAGCGAATACCGACGCAAAGCGATTGCGACGGCGCCGGAACAGAGACGTTTCCGGGGCCTCCCTGCCCGTGCGCGGCGTTGCCTTAACGGCGCCAGCCGCCGCCGTAACCCCAGCCATAACCCCAGCCATAACCGCCGCCATAATAAGGACCGCCGTACCCGTAAC
>JAKBCJ010000534.1 GCA_021807975.1 Pseudomonadota bacterium
GGGTCCAGCGGGGCGGCGGCCGCGACGGCCTGCTTGAACGCCGCGCGCCCGTGCAGCAGCCGAAGCAGGGTGGGGCCGACCGCCGGGGTGGCGGCAAGGACGCAAAAACCTTCTATCAAGGTATCGGTCCGCAGCAGCGTGCCGTCCAGATCAATGCAGAGCGGTAAAGTGCCGGACAACGCGCTACCGCGGCGGAAGATCGGCGCAGGGCGCGGCACACCCCGGGGCGACATGGTCGAAATCCGCGGCAAACGCTTGCGCGGCCGGTAAATTGTCCGCACCCACCAGGGCGACCAGAAGTAGAACCACGCCTATATAGACCTTGCCCAGCCGGGTTGCGTAAGAGACGAAAGGCGCCAGCCCCGACCCCAGGGTGAACACCAGGAAATGTGTGTGTGCGGCATAGATATAAACACTGCCGCGAAACTGAAAATCAAGGTGAAAGAGCAAGTTGAACACCAGTGCAGCGCCCGTGCCGGCGGCGAGAATTCGATATCGCGGATGCAGGCATGCGCCAACCGAACCGGCGGCGGCGAAGATCAGCCACAGCGGCGCGGCGATTTGTCCCGCCAGAGGGAACGCATAGACGCGGAAATCGCGCATATCGATGCCCTCGGGAAGCCTGAGCCAACTGTACTCGGGGGAAACGAAAGAGAACAAAAAGAACACGGTTGCCACCTGGACCGGGCCGGTTCGCGGTCCGGAAGTGCGCAGCCAATAGACATGCTTCAAGGCGAGGATGGGGTCGGCGAGTTCGCGCCGCAGGTCGCCCGACCAAACCGCCGCCACCAGGATCGTCAGAAGTAGCGCCAGGATCGTGCCGAACCGCAGGCAGCGCCGCGCCGCTCGGCGAAAACCCAGCCAGTTCCAGGCGACCAGCAGTTCGGCGATGAAGGTCTGAACCACGTTAGTCACCGTCGTGCCGAAGACCAGCACACCGGCTGCGAACCGCAGGCGGCGAAACCGGGATGGATCGGCGAGCCGCGCGGCGGCGATGGTCCAGGTCAACACGATGCTAAATCCGGCAATCCCATAGGTTTCGGCTATGAAGCCGGTAAACAGTTGCGTGCCCGATACCAGAAACAACAGGCCAAGAGCCGCCGCAATGGGACGATCAATGCTGGCCTGGCGCAGAAAGGCGAAGCACAGCGCCACGCTGGCCGACCCGAAGCCGGCCATGACAAGCACAGTCGCCTGTTTCGCGGTCGCTCCCGCCCACAGCATCGGCCAGGCCAGTGGGCGCAGCAGCACTACCAGCGGGTGCTTGACGCCCAAAAAGTCAGGCGGCGATCCGGCAAGCGCATCGACGGTACGCACCGGATCGAAATCGAACGCCAGATTATAGTAGTCAAGGTAGCCGCCCTGCGCGAGCCGCAGGCCGAGGGCGCTGTATAATATCAGTCCGAGCAGCGCGAGCATGGCGGCGATGACGCCGTCGGCGAGGCCGTGTTTGGATCGCGGCGTCACGATAGATCGGAAACGACCGGGTCGCCCAGCATTCCGCGATAGATGTATTTCAATGGACCCTTGACGCCCGTTCTGCCTGCGGCTTGCCACAGGCGGGGAGTGAAAACCTGATCCAGTTCGATGAACAGCAATGCCGTGATCGTTCCGGGAGGATTGCGGCGCAGATAGCGCAACAGGAACCGGGCATAGGCGAGCCAGCTGAACACCTTGGCATTACCGCCGATCTTCGAAACCAGAGGTGTAAAGCACGGGTAGAGCCGGGCATTAATCAGCCGGGTCCGCATGAAATTACCGATCAGAAGATCGTTGAAGCAGCCCCATGTCACCGTTTCCATCAACGATCGGCGCGGAACTTCGAACTCGATCCCGCGGCGGCGGTGCGAGAGGGGTCGATCCGGGCGGATTGAGATCGACGCGTCGGTATCGAGATCGACGGTAACGAACGGTTCGGCCGAGGCAACGCCGGGCCGGTGCCAGTGGGCCCGCATATCCCCGAAATCGATCCGGTGCGGATTGGCCCCAACCGAATCGGCCCGGATATAAATTTGCGGGGACGATGAGACACAAAGTGCAGCGATTCCCGGGTTTTCGGCCAGACTGGCGGTGCGCCAGATCATGCGGCACTTACGTTCGCCGGGCGGGCCGGCCAGCGAACTACCCGACGCATCGACGAAATCGAACATATTCGCATCGATCGCACATAGTGTGAACAGATAGGTTTTGTCCCGAGGGAAGCGGCGCCTGATAACGCCGGATTCGCCGGACCACGGCAAATCGTGCAGGTTGACGATCAGACTGGCGCCCGCCTGGATCAGCAAAATCCCGTCCTGGTTCGGGTTGTCCATACACATGACCCGCACACCGGGGGACAATTCGAACCATGCGCGGTACCTCAGCACCGTGACATCGAAACCGTCGGCCCGCAGGCCCGGGGCGATCTCCGAATTGTAATGGTCGGGTAGCAGAATCTTTGCCCCGCGCGGCAACGTTGCCAGCGAGGGGGGCTGCAGATGATCGGGATGCCCGTGCGAAATCCAATAGTACTCGGCCTGCCGCATCGGCGCGGCCTGTTCGGCGGACAGCGGATTGTCCAGTACCCAGCTTCCAAAATAACAGGTCCCAAACAATCATGGGTCAGTGGCCAGGATCGGCCGGCCGTTCTCCCGAAGCAGGATCGAAGCGTTGCCGAGAGTCTCGAACGAGTGTGATATGACCATCAATCCGAAGAGGCTATGTCTTTGTCTAAAATTAACGCATCGTTTGAACCAATTGCAACATCTGATGATTCTCGATGGGTCAGGGCCGTGGTTCGCTTCTGGGGTTTTGAACCGGCGGTATTCTGGATGCTGATGGTGCTGCTTGGCGCCACGATCGCGATTTGGGGGCCGGTCCTGACCAGCGACGGGCCGGCGCATGTTGCCATGGCGCATTTCACGTCGGTCGAGGGCGATCCTGGCTGGCCGTTGCTGAACCGGCTTTACGAGCACAATCCCGCCTGGACGCCCAACATGCTGGGGGACGATATCCTGGATGTGCTGATGCGGGCCGTGCCGCCGCCGGTGGCAGAACAGATCGTGCAACTGGTGTGCGTGCTATCGCTGCCCCTGGCCGGCCGCCTGACCCTGCGCCGCCTGTCGCCGGACGCCGGCTGGCTGGCCCTGTTCTTCTTTCCAGTGGCCCTGCAACGCATGTTTTTCCTGGGTCTGTACAACTACTGCCTGTCCCTGACGGGTTTCCTGCTGTGCATCTGGGTGTTTTTGCCGCTACGGGAGAGTTCGTCGCCAC
>JAKBCJ010000535.1 GCA_021807975.1 Pseudomonadota bacterium
ACAGAATTACGGACAGGCTCGCACGCGCTGAGCAACGCCGAACGCCAAACTCGTTATCGTGCCCGCCATCCAGCGCAAACGACCACGGCCGCCATTCGATCAAACCGCCCGACCGATCGACGGAGCCGCCCCCAGCGTTGGCGTGACGCCGTCAGCATACTGCTTACGCTGCAGGCCGAGTAGGCGAACTGGCTCGAAGCACTTCCAGATAGCCGACAAGACAGCGCGACAGCGGAAGCGCTCGAAGCCATCGTCGATCTCGACCTGACGTCCCTTGCTGACATCGAGCCGCCCCGCGGCTACGGACGTGATTGATCCGAAAATCGAGCGATAGAACCGATCAGAGAGAAAAAGCGGCTTGACATCAACAACCCCAATCAGAGAGGACACTTAAACGCTCAATACTCCCCACCTCACCCAAACCGCCGCACCGGCATAGGCGGCGCCGGATACCGCCCAAACTTCGAATTCCAGTACGCCCAAGACCGCGCATCGATAATCCCCGGCGGAGCCCCATCCAGCGCCTCCCGAAAATCGTCGACGGTCAAGAAACGGCGCAACACAGTCAAATCCTCATGCGTCCCCCGCGCCAGCGCATAAGCAACAAACCGCACGGTGTCGGACAACGCCTCGTCCGCCGCCTCAAACCACACCAGCCGGCGGGCCAGCGCCTCGGTGTCCGGCGTCAGCGGAATAAGCCTTATAACCCACCTCCCTTACCGCCAACAACCGGCAACCGGTCAAGATCGACGCCCCGCGCGGCCATCGCCAAACGATCCCTCACCGCCTCCGCCAGGCGCGAGAGATTCCCATCGCCAAAGTCAGAAAGCGCCTTCAGCGTGTTTTGCGGATTGAACTGCCCGCCATAAATCGCCCACCCCGCGGCCAACGCCAAAGGAAGATCGATCCGGCCGTCGGTCAGCAACGCATCGATATCGATGTAATCCTTCGCCTCGGCACGCACCTGCACGACCGAGGCTTTGGTTCCAGCCAAATCAAGCAGCGACGCGATTTTCAACCCATTGCCCGGCGCGATCAGCGGCGGCAACAAACGGCGAAGACCCGGCACGCCGAAAAAGGACAGTTTGATCGCCCCGCCCCGGTCAACCATGCAGCCAAACGTATTCGGCTCCCGCTGTGTGACGACCGCCCCGGCCAGAAAGGGCACCGCCGGAACCAACCACGCCGGATCGGGGGCCTTGCTGCCAAAGAAAGCAAAGTCCACCGATTCACGGTGCCCAAAATGCAATGCCAAAGCCGTGCCGCCATACAGCACAAACTCCGGCGGTACCGCGGACAGTTCGTCCTACAGACGGCGCTGAGGCGGCGGCAGGATATCGACGCGCGGCATGAAGTCTCTCGTCATGCGATCATTCTCCAAACACGCACGATACCACAAGTCTCCGAACCAGCGGCCGAAAACGCCCTACTGTAATCCCATCCGTCATCGGGCAAAGGACGATCGGCACCAACCGCGCCTCTTATCCGCGCTTATCTGCGTCATCCGCGGCTAAAAATCCTGTCTTCAGCCCACCCATCCACGAACGGCACCCCGGATCGCCAAACCACTTTCCCGTTGACATCCACCCGAAATTATGTTCTTGTTATGTTCGTGTCCGAGACAACCCCCTTTTCCGCCGCCGACCGCTTCGTCGCGATGATCGATGCCCTTTGCACCGTCATCGTCACTGGCCTCGCCGCGGGCATGTCCGGCCCACAAGTCATCGGCATCTGGGATCGCCTGACCCGCATCCTCACCCGTTTCGCCGCCATCCTCGCGCGGCCCATCAGGCCCCTGCCCACCCGAACCATCGCGCCCCGCCAGCCAGCCGAACGCCAACCCATCCAAGCGCGCCCGTTCAAATCCCGCCGCCTGCCCACCGGCTACGGCTGGCTCATCCGGCGCATCCCCGCCGCCTCCCCTTTCGCGGAGGAACTGCAGCGCCTGATCGGCGACCCGCAAATGGCCGCGATGTTGCAAGCCAATCCCGGCATGGCCCGCCTGCTCCGTCCGCTCTGCCGTATGCTCGGCGTCCAGCAGCCCCCCGAACAGCGCGCCCGGCGCCCGGCCGCCGCCGCGGTCCAACCCCCGGCCGCGGACCCAGCCCGGGTGCGGGATGGCTGGATCGATCCGATCCAGCCATCCCGCACCCAACCGAAGCTAGCCTGGACGCGCCCACTCCTCCGCCAGATTCCGGACCCGGACCGGCATAGCCGGCGCACGTCTTAAATATTCCGATTTAGCAATAAATTGCCTGCCCCGCCCGCCCTGTCCGTATCATACCGGCGAAAAGCCTCACCACGCGGTCCATTGCCAACCCCGGCCGGCGTAATCCCGAACGTCTCCCGAAATGCCGCCCCAAACGCCGGAACGCTCGCATATCCAACCGAAGCCGCCACCCGCCCCGGCGCCGCACCCCCGGCAATGCGCGCCAAAGCCTCGGTCATCCGCAACTGCCGCCGCCACTGTTGAAAGCTCATGCCCGTCTCGGTTCGAAATAGCCTCGCCAGGGTCCGGGCCGAAGCCCCGGCAACGTCCGCGAACCCGTCCAGGCCGCGCCCATCGGCCGGATCCCCGGTCAGCGCCTCGGTCACCCGCAGCAACCGCGGATCGCGGCAAGCGGGAAGCGCCAGTTTCCGCATACCCGCGCGCCCGATTTCATGCAGCACCAACGCCGCCACCAGCCGCATCGGCCCCCGGGAATCCCAGACGATCGGCTCCCCGCACACCGTCAGGATCAACTCGCGCAGCAGCGGCGAAACCGCGATCGCCGAGGCCGCACGCGGTCCGGAAGCCGCCGCATCCGCCCGCAGGAACAATGCCCGCATCGCCACGGGACCATCCATGCGCACCCCATGCAGCGTATCGGCCGGAACCCACAAAGCCGTCCCCGGCGGCACCGTGAACAACGCCGCCTCGGTGGAAATCCGCATGACGCCGGACGTGGCGAACAGCAATTGCGCCCGCGGATGGCGGTGCGCGCCGGTATCATGGCCGGCGGCATAGTCATGCGCATACCCCACCAACGGCCGGGGGGCCTGCTCGAACGGTTGCAGGCGGCTTTGGCCGCTGCGCGACAGAACTTGGCCGGACATCGCCATACCGACATTCTACAGTCCGACGAAACTAAAGGGAACAAGTCCATGACCCCGGCAGCCCGGCAAATCGTCTTCATCAACACGGCCCACAGCTTCACCCACTACAGCCTGCTGATCCTGCCCACCGCCGTGCTCGCCATGGCGGTCC
>JAKBCJ010000536.1 GCA_021807975.1 Pseudomonadota bacterium
TGTTTCTGCGTGGACCGGACGGCCGACGCGCGGTTTTCGGCACAAGCGAGATACAGCAGAACGATCCGCATTTCCGCGATCTGCTGCTGTTCCATGAATTCTTCGATGGCGATACCGGGGAGGGTCTGGGCGCTTCCCACCAAACCGGATGGACGGGTTTGATCGCCTTGTTGCTGCATGCCCGGGAAGCACACGATCCGACGATGATGGATATGCCCGACGGCGGTTCGCTGGCCGAACCCAGCGAACCATGGCAGGGTCTGGTAAACGGAGGAAAGCCATGAAGATCACGCGCTTGCGCACCAGGATCGTGCATCTGCCGATCGATCCGCCGATCCTGACGGCGATACTGGGATCGATCCGGTCGGCGGACTGCGTGCTGACCTTCCTGGACACGGATGAGGGCATTACCGGCGAGGGCCTGGTCTTTTCCATCAACAACCGCCGCCTGAGCGTGATCCACGAGATGGTGCGCCAACTTGAGGATCTAGTCGTCGGACTCGATCCTCTGTTGGGTGGGACGTTGAACGCGCGAGCTTGGAAGGAGTTGAACTTCCTGGGGTATGAGGGGGTGTCGATCGTCGGCTTGGCAGCGATCGACAATGCACTGTGGGACTTGCGCGGCAAGGCGGCGGGGCTGAACGTGGCGCATCTGATCGGGGCTTGCCGGCCGGCTGTTCCGACTTATGCGAGCGGCGGGCTTTGGCTTGGGTCGTCCATCGATGAATTGCAGAAAGAGGCGCAATCGTTTCTGGACCGCGGTTTCAAGGGGATGAAAACGCGCGTGGGGCCGACCGATCCGGAGAAAATGGTGGCGCGTGTGGCGGCGGTGCGGGAGGCGATCGGGCCGGACATCGCGCTGATGGTCGATGCCAACCAGCAAATGACGGTGAAGCAGGCGATCCGGATCGGGCGGATGATGGAGCCGCTGAACCTGACATGGTTCGAGGAACCGGTGATCTGCAACAACCACGACGGCGAAGCGGAACTGCGCGCCGCGCTGGAGATGCCGGTTGCCTCGGGCGAGACGGTTCATACCCATCGCGGCGTACTGGCGATGTTGCAGGCCGGGGCGGCGGATGTGGTGATGCCGGACCTGCAACGGATGGGCGGGCCGACGGAATTCCTGAAGGCCGGGCACCTGTGCGAGGCGTTCCATACCCCGTGCGCGTCGCATCTGTTCCCGGAAATGAGCCTGGCGCTGCTGGCCGGGCTACCGAACGGGTATTACCTGGAACATATGCCCTGGTTCGAGAAGATCTATCGGGAACGGATCGAACTGGATACGAACGGGCACGCGATCGTGCCGGACCGGCCGGGTTGGGGGTTCGGTTTCGATCTGGATGCGGTTCGGCATTACGAGGGGTAGGGGGACTGGCCGGCCAACGGCTGTGCGGATTTTCCCCGCGGTTGCCATCGGGGATCACCTTTTCGTTCCTCCGGGCAATCCAGCATAGGGTTTTGGGCCTTTGACATGGCGGGGACGCCACCGTCACCGCCGCACAGCAAGCCCCGCGGCATCGGGCGGCATGCACGGGCCGCTTTGCACGGCGGATATTCAACCACGTAGGAGCAAATATGACAGTTCGGCTTTATTTGACACGTCACGGCGAAACGGAGTGGTCGCTATCCGGCCAACATACGGGCCGAACGGACCTTCCGTTGACCGCGCGTGGTGCGGACGAGGCGCGCGAACTCCTGCCGCGGCTTAGCCGTATCCAGTTTTCGCATGTGTTCACCAGTCCGTTGCAACGTGCGCGGCAAACCTGCGCGCTGGCGGGGCTGGGGGCGGCGCCGCGGATCGAACCCGACCTGGCGGAATGGGACTATGGTGACTACGAAGGCCGGCTGTCGCGTGACATTCGCAAGGAAAGGCCGGGCTGGGAGGTCTTTCGCGACGGCTGTCCGAACGGCGAAACGCCTGATCAGATTTCCGGCCGTGCCGACCGTGTCATTGCCCGTGTTTGCAACCTGGACGGTAATGTCGCGCTGTTTTCGCATGGCCAGTTCCTGCGTGTACTGACCATGCGATGGATCGCGCTAGCCGTGAACGAGGCGCGGCATTTCTCCCTTGGCACGGCATCGCTCAGCGTTCTCGGCTTCGATCCAAGCCACCCCGACGTGCGATCGATCGATCTGTGGAATGCGTCCGCGGCACGATAGCGAGTGGCCAATACCATCCCGGGGGATCATCGGCCCAAGACCCTGGCGGGTTTCCCCCGGGGCCACCCGACCACAGCGAGCAGTGGCTTACGGACGGCGGACCCGTCGATACACCTGCACCGGCTAACCTTCGCCCCGCCGGACCCGCGGCAGGGTGGCGAGCGTCGCCTCCACCCGCCGGTCCGGGATCAGCCAGGCCACCGCCATGGCGGCATAGACCGCATAGGACGCCAGCGGGGCGGCGAAGGCCAGGCCGATCCCCGACAGATAGAACAGCGGCGACAGCTTACCCTTCCAATCCCGCCCCAGCGCTCGGCGCAGCGATGATGAAGGGCCTTGCATCCGCATGATCGCCGTTTGCATCGCATACCAACTCAGCGCGCAGCACAGTAACGATACACCATAGATGGCGACCGGGATGGCGGACAGGTTGTGCTGGTCCATCCAGGCCGTGGTGAACGGGATCAGCGACAGCCAGAACAGCAGGTTCAGATTGGCCCACATCACTGCCCCGTTTACATGCGGGACCAGTTGGAAAAAATGATGATGGTTGTTCCAGTAGATCGACACATAGACAAAGCTGAGGATAAAACTCAGGAAAGTTGGCCACAGTTCTGCCAGACTGGCCAGATCGGCGCCGGCCGGCGGTTTCAGCTCCAGGACCATGATGGTGATGACCACTGCCACCACCCCGTCGGTCAGTGCGATCAGCCGCTCCGAACCCATATTTCCGTCCTTGCAACACTCGATACGGCGGTGTGACGCGGGCCGTGTGCGCCGGCCGCGATCGTGCTGCCGACAACGAGCATGCCCGTCTGCGACAGCATTCGTCGACGGCGTTCACCAGATAGTTGGCCAATCGTATGTCCTGGCGATCACGGCGATGCAATCCGTACAAGATCAATATCTTGCCGCTCCTCGCGGTGCCCCTGCTGGTTGCGGCGGACCGAACGGCGCATGGAACCATCGGTCCCATGCGCCGACGCGTCAGGCGGCGTCAACCAACACGATCTCGGCATCGTTCACAGCGGTGACTCGCAACACATCCTCGCCGATGATTGCTGCCCCGTCGCGGGC
>JAKBCJ010000537.1 GCA_021807975.1 Pseudomonadota bacterium
CGCCCGGTTGGGCCGATTCGATCAGGCCGGTCAGGATGCCCTCGCACATCGGGCCGCCTTGGTGCGGGCAGCGGTTGAACAGGCCGAAGAACTCTCCGTCCAGATTAAACACCGCGATCTGCCGGCCGCGAACCGTGACAAGTTTACGCTGGCCCGGTGGAATTTCGCCGACAGTCGCGACGACATGCTTGCTCATGAGTTGGACGTTCCCATCGATCTCGATCCCGGGGCTGGACGGTAATCGCCGCGCCGCCAAATCGCAACCGAGTGCACGGGGCTAGCGGCGGAGGGCGCGGACCAAGCCGTAGATGCTGATCGCCCCCCAGAAGCATTCCAGCACCACCGACGGCAGGTTCCATGCGTCGATCAACGAGGTCAGCACCAGGGCGGCACCCAGCAGGTTGATCGCCGGGAATTGCCAGCCCGTGGCGGGCAGCCAGCCTTGGAGAGTGCCGAAATAGCTGACGATGAAGCAGGTGGCACCGACGATGCCGACGACGGTAAAGGGGTCTAATTCCATCTTGCCGAACTTAGCGGACGTTGCCATGGCGGCGCTACAGGCGCCGGAGCCGCCGTCAGCCCCGCTTGATCGCCAACGGTCCGGGGGCCTGACCGGTGGGCATGATTTCCATCCGGTTGATGTTCATGTGCGCCGGGAGATTGACGACCCGGGATGCAGCTTCGGCGATATCATCGGCGGTTAGCGGCACGGTGCCGGCATAGACCGCGCTGGCCCGCGCGGTATCGCCGCCGAACCGTTTGACGCCGGCAGTAGCGCGCGGTTCGGCGACGGATTGCGCGTTGGTGACGGCCAATGTCAGCGGCAGGACGGCCTCGCGGAATCCGGTGTGCAATGCCCGCGGCCGCTCTCCCGTCTCGCGGCGGCGATGACGCCGGTAACCAGTATTGTCAAAGCCATCTTGCGTAAGATCCTTCGTCAGCTAGGCGAAGTGCGGGATGACGTCCGACGCCAGCAGTTCGTGCGTTTCTGTGTCGTTCTTCATGGCGCTGCTAATCAGAAGCTGCACCCCGGCGTCGCGGTAACGGCCCACCAGGTCGGTCACGCCGGCGACGGTGCCAACAAAGCCCCGTACCGGTTCCGCGATCCCAAGCCTTTCCCGCTTCGCTGCCAGGGCGGCCTCGTCGCGGGCCAGCAGAAGGCTGATGACGATGGTCTTCTCGATTTCGCTGTACGGACGGCCGACGGTTTCGCAATGTTCGCGCAGGATGGCGAACTTGCGTTGCACCTCATCCGGGGTGCCATACACGTTGCAGGCATCGCCGAGTTCGGCCACCACGCGTAGCGTCATCTGTTCGCCGCCGCCCGCGATCATCACTGGCGGGCGCGGCTTCTGCACCGGCTTGGGTTCCAGGATCGCGTCCTTGGTGTGGAAATACCGGCCCTCGAACGTCGTGCGCTTTTGGGTCCACATCGCCAGGATCAGCCGCACGGCTTCTTCCATCTGACGGATGCGTACCGCCGGCCGTTCGGGAAATTCCCATCCATACTGGCGGTATTCCTCATCGTGCCAGCCGGCGCCGATGCCAAGGGTCAATCGCCCGCGGCTGATAAGATCGACCCCGGCGGCGATCTTCGCCAGATGCGCCGGGTTGCGATAGGCAACCGACGACACCAGCGTGGCGAGGCGGATTTTGCTGGTGACGGCGGCCAGCGCGGACAGCACCGTCCAGCCTTCCATAAACGGCTCCTCGGCTTCCCCGACCAGCGGAATCTGGATCAGGTGGTCCATGACCGAGAACCAGGTAAAGCCGTTGTTTTCGGCCCATTGAGCCTTGGCCTTAACGCCCTCGAACGCATTGTACGGGTCGGGGCCGAATTGCCATGACGGGTTGTGGATACCAAATTTCATCCGAATTCTCCTTCCATCCGTACATGCGTTGCCCCTCTCCGGTTGGAAAGGGGCAACATGGATCGATTGGCTAGTCGGTCTTGATCCAGACCGACTTCACGTTCAGATATTCTTCCAGATGCTGTACGCCGGACTCCCGGCCATAGCCGCTCATTTTATAGCCGCCGAACGGCACCGCCGGGTCCATCGCCTGATAGCAATTGATCCACACCGATCCCGCTCGGATGGCCCGCGCCAGCTTGTGCGCCTTGCCGACATCGCGGGTCCAAACGCCGCTGCCCAGGCCGAACTGGGTCCTGTTGCCGCGTTCGATGACTTCTTCGATGTCAGTGAACGGGATGGCGGAAATAACGGGTCCGAAGATTTCTTCCTGCGCGATCCGCATGTCGTCGCGCACATCCGCGAACACCGTTGGCGAAACGAAAAAGCCCTTCGCCATCGCGCCATCGGTCAGGCGTTCGCCGCCCGATAGCGGCCGGGCGCCTTCCTGGCGACCGATGTTGAGGTAGCCGGAAACGCGGGTCATCTGTTCCTGCGACACCAGTGGGCCGACCTGGGTATCCGGATCGCTGCCGTTGCCGACTTTCAGGGTTTTGCTGAAATCGGCAACGCGACCGACGAATTCGTCGTAAATTTTCTTTTCGACGAACAAACGGGTGCCGGCGCTGCAAATCTGGCCGGAGTTCGCGAATACCGCCATGCCGGCGCCGGGAACCGCCTGCGACAGGTCCGCGTCGGCAAACACGATGTCGGGGGATTTGCCGCCCAGTTCCAGCGAAACCCGCTTCAGGTTGCCGGCGGATGCCCGGATGATCGATTGCCCGGTCAGGTGGGACCCGGTGAACGCCACCTTATCCACGTCGATATGCGACGCCAGTGCCGCGCCGGCCGTTTCGCCATAGCCTGGCACGACGTTGACCACACCGGGCGGCACCCCAGCTTCCTGGCACAATTCGGCCAGCCGCAGCGGTGTCAGCGGCGCTTCCTCGGCCGGCTTCAGCACGACCGTGCAGCCGGTGGCCAGCGCCGGCCCGATCTTCCAGATCGTCGCGGTCAGCGGGCCGTTCCAGGGGATGATCGCCCCCACCACGCCAACCGGCTCTTTCAACGTGAAAGACACGATATCCCCGGCCAGGGAGTTGTCGATGGTTTCGCCGTGCAGCGCCGTCGCCATGCCGGCATAGAACCGCAGCATGCCGACCGCCCGGGCTTTGTTGCCCCGGGTGCGGGTGATCGGCGCGCCCATATCCAGCGTATCCAGCGCGGCGAGTTCGTCGATGTGCTGTTCCACAAGGTCCGCGAGCTTCAGCAACAGATGCTGGCGTTGCGCCGGTTTGAATTTGCTCCACGGGCCATTGAATGCCT
>JAKBCJ010000074.1 GCA_021807975.1 Pseudomonadota bacterium
GGAAAATGGCCCAACGGGAATGGACCGCCGCGATAACCCACTTCGCCATCATGTTCGGCGAACGCTTCAGCGTCGAGTAGAGGGATCAAGTGAAACCGACCCATCACACAAGATTACTGATAGGCTCCGATAACTGTACATCGCCGGTTCCCGCTGCCACTCTCGGCGGCTATATCGCCCATCGTGGACACGCCGCGCACCACATTCGGAATCTGCGGTGCGGCTCCTCTGCGCCCGACGTTGTGTGGATAGAGATGCTTTCCCGCGGTAAAAAAGATTGGATCGTTATTACAGGCGATGACCGAATGGAGCGTAATAGATCTTAAAGGTCCGTGTTCCGTCAGGCAATGCTAAAGGGATTTGTTCTATCGCCTGCCTACCAGAGGACGCTGATAAATCACACGGCGGCCATCCTGATTTGGCGATGGCCGGAAATGGAAAATCTGCTTCAGTCCGTCGCGGCTCCGGCATTGTTTGAGCTGCCCATCAATCGCTCTGCGCGCTTCAAGTCGCTTCCACTTTGAGTAGTATTGGCCGGATGTTCGGTGTTGGCTCGCAATGCCGGCCTGGCCGTTGGCGGCCCGCTGAGAATCGCAGCGCCCCGGGGCGTTACGGCGGGCTGCCGATCGCGGAACCGGCCGAGCATCCGACCCAGCGCCGCTAGGCTGCATGATCCATCTGCGTAGCCGCCCTTGCTTCCACTGTATCCATGGTCGCATCCTCCCACAGGAGATAAAGCGGCCATGACCGAATCAGACATCGAGTGGCGTCCGTCCGACGCCATCATCCGTGACGCCAACTGGACCAGTTTCATCGCCCATAGCGGCGTGCCGGATTACCCCACGCTGGCGGCCCGATCATCCAGCGATCCCGAGTGGTACTGGCGATCCCTGGCGACCTGGCTGAAGTTCCGCTTCCGCCAGACCCCGAACCGCATGATGGACCTGACGGACGGCATCCAGCACCCGGGCTGGTGCATCGGCGGCACCACCAACCTGTATGACACCGCCGTCACCGCCACGGTTGAACAGCACCCGGACCGCCCTGCCGTGATCTGGGAAGCCGAGGATGGCCACACCCAAACCCTGAGCTATGCCGAACTCGACCGCGAAGCCGCCGAGCTGGGCGCCGGTCTCCAACGGCTGGGCCTGCAGCCGGGGGATGTCGTTGGTTTCTACCTGCCGATGCTGCCGCAGACTGTCGTCGCCTTCATGGCGTGCCTGCGTATCGGCTGCATCACCTTGCCGCTGTTCTCCGGCTTCGGTGCCGATGCCGTCGCGCAACGTTTGGCATTGAGCGGCGCCAAGGCCGTCATTACCGCCGATGCCACAACCCGCCGCGGTCAGATCGTGCCGATGAAGCCAGTCGTCGATGCGGCGTTGGCCGGTAACGCCGACATTCGTCACGTCATCGTATTGCGTAATACCGGACTGGACACGCTCATGTCCGCGCCGCGTGACATCGGGTGGGACGCGCTGTTGGCGTCTGATGGGGCACCGCCGCTTGAACTGCCGGCGGAAAAACCGGCGTTGTTGATGTACACCTCCGGCACCACCGGCAAACCGAAAGGCGCGGTGCATACGCATTGCGGGCTGGGGTTGAAACTGGGCCAGGACGCGCTGCTGACGCTGGACATCAAGGCCGGGGATCGATTGCTCTGGCCAACCGATTTTGGTTGGTTCGGCGGAACGGTTACGATCCTCGGTTCCCTGCTCGCCGGCGCCACCCTGGTTATCGCCGAGGGCGCGCCGACCTTCCCCGACGCTGGCCGCATGTGGCGGATGATCCAGCACTACCGGATAACCCATTTCGGCACCGCGCCGACACTGGCGCGCATGTTGCGGCGGGAGGCCGATGCGTTACTGGATCAATACGACCTGTCATCGCTGCGTGCTTTCCCCTCCAGCGGTGAGGCGTGGGACCGCGAAAGCTGGTCCTGGGTGATGCGCCGCGTCGGAGGCGGACGGGCGCCGATCCTGAATTTCTCCGGCGGGACCGAGATGTGCGCGATCGTTGCCTCCAACATTCTGTTCCCGCAGAAACCATCCAGCTTCAACGGGCCGGTACCGGGGACGGGCGGCGACATCGTGGACGCGGACGGCAACAGCGTCGGCGTCGGTGAGATCGGCGAACTGGTTATGCGGGAGGCGTGCATCGGCACCACCCGGGGGCTATGGCGCGACGAGCGGCGCTATATCGAAAGCTACTGGAGCCAAATTCCCGGCATGTGGGTGCATGGCGACCTCGCCTCCCGCGACGCCGATGGTTTCTGGTTCCTGCACGGCCGGTCGGACGACACAATGAAGGTGTCCGGTAAGCGGTTGGGCCCGACCGAGGTGGAGGAGGCGTTGCTGGCCACTGGTTCGGTCACCGAGGCCGCCGTGGTCGGTCTGCCGGACCCGATCACCGGGTCGTCGGTGGTCTGTGTCGTGGTGCCTGCGCCGGGGCAGGCGGGGGACGCCGCGCAGGGCGCATTGCTGGCCGACGCCGTCGCCAAGGCGCTGGGAAGGTCGTTCCGGCCGAAACGGGTTCTGTTTGTCAGCGATTTGCCGAAGACCAGATCAATGAAAATCATGCGCCGCGTGGTCCGCACGACACTGACCGGACAGCCGGCGGGCGATCTGTCCAGCCTGGTCAATCCCGAGTCCGTGGAGGAACTGCGCCCGTATGCCGTGGCAAGCGTGTCAGAGCCCGGGAGAACCGGACCCTGACGAAAGCCGGCCTCACCCGCCCCACGGGCGCGGGCCTGTGGAACCCGCTTACCCTCTCATCATCGTGGCCAAACGTGACGCGGTTACCGAGCATAGCTTTCCGGCGACACCCGGCCTGTATCCGAGGACACCAAGCCGGGTGCGGCCAAGACGCGAGACGCGAAGCCAAGCGTCCCGGACTACCCGTAAATGAACGCCTCGTCGTCCATGTCGATCGCCGGGAACTCGTCCTTTTCCGCCCAGTAATCCTGGTTGTGCTGCCACTCCGGCTTGTCGCCGCGCTTCGGCAGCAGGTGCATGCCGCGCATGATGTAGCCGGGATTGAAGTTTTCCGGGTCGATCCAGGGGAGCAGCGGCATATCCTTGTCCTTGGGCCGCAGTGCCGGGGTCATCCGGTGGTAGCCGTGCTCGTCCATGTGCCGCAGCAGCCGGCACACGAAATCCCCAACCAAATCGGCCCGCAGGGTCCAGCTTGCCCGGAAATACCCGAACACCCACACCATGTTGGGCACGCCGGTAAACATCATGCCGCGATAGGTCACGGTGTCGGAAAACCGCAGAGGTTCCCCGTCGATCGCGAATTCGATGTCGCCCAGCACGTTCAGGTCGAAGCCGGTGGCGGTCACCACGATATCGGCTTCCAGCACCTTGCCGGACTTCAGCTGCACGCCCTTCTCGACGAACCGCTCGATCTCATCTGTCACCACCGAGGCTTTGCCCGACGCGATTCCCTTGAACAGATCGGCATCGGGGATGAAGGCGATGCGCTGCCGCCAGGGCCGGTATTTCGGTGTGAAATGGGTTTCGATGTCGAAGTCCGGCCCCAGTTCGGCCCGCACCGCGCCCAGCAGTTCCTGCTTCACGACCTCGGGTTCCACGAAGGTGCGGCGGGTGAACGCGTCTTGCTCGTACAGGATCTTCCGGCGGACGATTTCGTGGATCCATTCCTCCTTGATGCCCAGTGTGCGGAGCTCCTCGGCCAGGGCGATGGCATTGCGGCCGGTGCGGAAATAGGTTGGGGAGCGTTGCAGCATCGTCACATGCGCGCACTTGCCCGCGATCGCCGGCACCAGGGTTGCGGCGGTGGCACCGGACCCGATCACCAGCACGTTCTTGCCGGTGTAATCCAGGTCCTCGGGCCAGGTCTGCGGATGCACCACGGTGCCCTTGTAGTCCGCCATGCCGTCCCACTGCGGGGTGTAGCCCTTTTCGTGGCGGTAGTAGCCTTGGCACATATACAGGAAGTTTGCGGTAAACCGGGCGGTTTCGCCGGTGTCCGTGCGGGTGGCGGTGATCGTCCACAGGTTGTCGGCGCTGGACCAGCTCGCGTTGGTGATCTTGTGGTGATAGCGGATGTGCCGGCCGAGATCGTTCTCTTCGATCACCTCTCCCATATAGGTCAGGATTTCCTGAGCTGTCGCGATCGGGGCGCTGGTCCAGGGCTTGAAGCGATAGCCGAAGGTGTGCAGGTCGCTGTCGGATCGGATGCCGGGGTATTTATGGGTCCACCAAGTGCCGCCGAAATGGTCCTGCACCTCTAGAACCACGAAGGATTTGCCGGGGCACTGCTGGGTCAGGTGATAAGCGCCGCCTACACCCGATATTCCCGCACCGACGATCAGAACGTCGAAATGCTCGGTTTTTTGGTCCGATCGGGCGAATGTTACCGTGTCGTTCATTGTACTGGGTCTTTTCTCTATGTGGCGGATGGCAGTGGACGTAACCGGAAGGCGGCTGGCGACGATAGACGGTGTCGGGCGGGCAGGAAAAGGTCAATGCCGTGACATATGGGCAACCGCCCCCAGCTTTCCGCATCCGCGGGCGGGCGCCTTGATCCAGATCAATAACGGACGGGCGATCCGGCGGTCGCCGCGACAAACCCTTGACGGCTGCGTAAACTCGTCTAGCACCATCGACCGAATGGGAACGGAGATGCGCAGATGCCGCAACTGATTGCCGGAAACTGGAAAATGCACTGCCTGGCGGCGGATGCCATTGCACTCGCTCAAGGCGTTGCCGCAGGGGCGGCGGGTATTGGCGCCGAACTTCTGGTGTGCCCGACCGCGCTGCACGTCGCGGCCGTGGCGGCGGCGTTGCGTGGCAGCACGGTCGCCGTCGGGGGGCAGGATTGCCATCAGGCGGCGCAGGGCGCGCATACCGGCGACGTCGCCGCGCCGATGCTGCGCGATGCCGGCGCCTCGTGGGTCATCCTCGGTCATTCCGAACGTCGGCAGAACCATGGCGAGACGGATGAACTGGTGCGGGAGAAATGCCTCGCCGTGGCCGCGGCCGGACTCACCCCGATCGTCTGTGTGGGCGAGACCGCGGATCAGCGGTCAGGCGGCCAGGAAACCGAGGTCGTGGGCTGGCAGATCGCCGGCAGTCTGCCCAAACCGTTCAACGGCGTGGTGGCGTACGAACCGGTTTGGGCGATCGGCACCGGCAAGACCGCGACCAACGAAGACGTCGCCACGATGCACGCCTTCATTCGCGAGGAACTGGTCCGCCAGTTCGGCGAAGCGGGGCAGACGATCCGTATTCTGTATGGCGGGTCGGTCAAGCCATCCAACGCGGCGGACCTGCTGGCGGTGCCGAATGTGGGCGGCGCGCTGGTCGGCGGCGCCAGTTTGAAGGCCGACGAATTTCTAGCGATTGCCCGAGCGGCGCAGGGAGGGTAAGAGGCGCGCGCGGCGGCGTGAGAATGTCCGCCGCCGTATCCGTTTGAAAGTTTGCCGCGTTGAGCACCGTTCTGCTGATCATCCATTTGTTTGTCACCCTGGCCTTGATCGGCGTCGTGCTGATCCAGCGCAGCGAGGGCGGTGGGCTGGGCGTTGGCAGCTCCCAGGGCATGGGTTCGTTCATGTCCGGGCGCGGCACGGCCAATCTTCTGACGCGCACAACGGCCATTCTGGCCGCGATGTTCATGATTCTGTCGCTTTTGCTGGCGTTGTTGAACCGTGGCACCACGGCGGCGCCGGGCCGGTCCATTCTCGATACCCCGGTTTCCTCCAGTCCGGCGCCCGCCAGCACGGCGCCGGTCGCTCCGCCGCCGCCCGCCGCGCCGTCAGGCCCGTCCGCGCCTACAAACTGATAGTTCCTTCAATGTACGATTTTTCACCGACGGGCTTCCCCAAGCCCGAGTCGGCTCGCTATGGTGGGCGCCCATGACGCGATATGTGTTTGTCACTGGCGGCGTGGTCTCATCCCTCGGCAAGGGAATCGCAGCAGCTGCGCTCGGCGCACTGCTGCAGGCCCGTGGCTTCAAGGTTAAGCTGCGCAAGCTGGACCCGTATCTGAACGTCGATCCGGGCACCATGAGCCCGTATCAGCACGGAGAGGTCTTCGTCACCGACGACGGCGCCGAAACCGATCTCGATCTGGGCCACTACGAACGCTTCACCGGCGTGCATGCCACGCAGTTGGATAACGCCACCACCGGGCGCATCTATCAGGATGTGATCGCCAAGGAACGGCGGGGCGACTATCTGGGCGCCACGGTTCAGGTGATTCCGCACATCACCGACGCCATCAAGGAAGCGGTGCTGCGGGAAACCGCCGAATTCGACTTCGTGCTGGTGGAAATCGGCGGCACCGTCGGCGACATCGAAAGCCTGCCGTTTCTGGAAGCCATCCGGCAGATGGGCAACGAGCTGGGGCCAGAGCAGGCCATGTTCGTGCATCTGACCCTGGTGCCCTACATCCCCTCGGCTGGCGAGTTGAAGACCAAACCGACACAGCATTCCGTCAAGGAACTGCTGAACGTCGGCATCCAGCCGCAAATGCTGCTGTGCCGCTGCGACCGCCCGATCCCCGAGAATGAGCGCCGCAAGATCGCGCTGTTCTGCAATGTGCGTCCCTCCGCGGTAATCCCGGCGCTGGACGTGGCAACCATTTTTCAAGTGCCGATCGCCTACCACGAAGAAGGCATGGACCGCGAAGTCCTGCGCCATTTCGGTCTGAATGCTGATGCGGAGCCTGACCTGTCGCGCTGGCGGAACATCGTCGAGAACGTGCAGACGCCGGAAGGCGAAGTCCGCATCGCCGTCGTCGGCAAATACACCAATCTGCTGGACAGCTATAAATCGCTGGCCGAAGCGCTGGCCCACGGCGGCATCGCCAACCGGGTGAAGGTGCGCCTGGACTGGGTGGACAGCGAGATTTTCGAACAGCCCGACACCGTTCATCGCCTGGAAGGCGTGCATGGCATCCTGGTCCCCGGCGGATTCGGTGAACGCGGCACGCCCGGCAAGATTGAGGCCGTGCGCTTCGCCCGCGAGCACAAAGTGCCGTTCTTCGGCATCTGCTTCGGCATGCAGATGGCCGTAATCGAAACCGCAAGGAATCTGGCCGGCATGCCAGAGGCGTCCTCCAGCGAATTCGGCCCCTGCGACATACCGGTGGTGGGTCTGCTGACCGAGTGGGCACGCGGCAACCAGGTCGAACGCCGGACGGAAACCGACGCCAAGGGCGGCACCATGCGCCTGGGCGCCTATCCGGCCGCCCTGAGCGAAGGCAGTCTGGTGCGCCATATCTATGGCGACGCCCCGCTGATCCAGGAACGCCACCGCCACCGCTATGAGGTAAACGTCAACTTCAAGGCGCAACTGGAAGCCAGCGGCCTGCGCTTTTCCGGCATGTCGCCCGACGGCGTGCTGCCCGAAATCATCGAGCGGCCGAACCACCCCTGGTTCATCGGGGTGCAATACCATCCGGAGCTGAAGTCCAAACCCTTCGCCCCGCACCCCCTGTTCGCCGGTTTCATCGCCGCCGCCGTCCGGCAGGCTCGGTTGGTCTAAGCCTCCCGCACCGCCGATGCCAGACTCGGTTTCCGAAATCCTGGCAGCGGCGATCGACCACCACAACGCCAACCGGCTGACCGAGGCGGAAAGCCTGTACCGGCGGGTGCTGGCAGTTCAGCCGAACCACGCCGATGCGCTGCATCTTCTGGGTATGGCGGCGCTGCAAACCGGCCGGCTGGACGCGGCGGAGGCGGCGATCGGGCAGGCGATCACGGCCAACCCCGTCACCCCGCACTATCGTTTCAGCCTGGGTAACGTCCAGGCTCGGCAGGGCCGGCTGACCGAGGCGCTGGTGTCGTTCGACCAAGCGATCGCCCTGAAGCCCGATTTTGCCGAGGCGCACGGCAATCGCGGATCGGCGCTGGTGGGCCTGGGGCGGCAGGAGGACGCGGCGGCGGCGTTCCGGCGGGCGGTCGAACTGCGGCCGGATTATGCCGATGCGTACAAGAATCTGGGCATCCTGCTGCGCGATATGGGCCGTCTGGAGGAGGCGGGCGCGGCCTGCGGGCAGGCGATCGCGTTGCAGCCGGATTTCGCCGAAGCGCATCTGGGCCTGGGCAATGTGCTGCGCGACCAGGGGCACCTGACGCTCGCGGCGAATTGCTTTCGCCAGGCAATCGCGGTTCGGCCGGCCTATGCCGACGGTCACAACAACCTCGCTAATACCCTGAAGGATCGGGGGGATATCGCCGGAGCGGTGGCGTATCACGCGCGGGCGGTGGCGCTGAATCCGGACGATCTGCTGGCGCACTCGAATTTGCTGTTTTGTCAGAACTATCTACCGAATCAGGATCCGGCCGCTCTGCGCGCCATGGCGTCCCGCTTCGGTGCGCTGGTCACCGGCCGGGTGGGTGATCGGGCTTATCGGGACTGGGCGCAGCCGGCGTCGGGGGCGCCGCTGCGCGTGGGGATGGTTTCCAGCGATTTGCGCGCTCATCCGGTCGGCTTTTTCCTGGAAGCGTTTCTGCACGCCGCCGATCCAGCCCGCATCGCGTTTGTGGCATTTCCGTCGCGGGCCGGGGAGGATGACGTCACTCTTCGGCTGAAGCCGCTGTTCGCCGCGTGGTATCCGATCCACGGCCTGGACGACGCGACCGCCGCGGCCCGCATCCACGCCAGCGGTGTGCAGATTCTGATCGATCTGTCCGGCCATACCGCGCACAACCGCCTGCCCGTGTTCGCGTGGCGCCCGGCCCCGGTGCAGGTTACCTGGCTGGGCTATTTCGCGACGACCGGGGTGGCGGAGATCGACTTCATCTTGGGCGATCCGCGGGTCGCGCCCGCCGGCGAGGAGGATCATTTCACCGAGACGGTCTGGCGGCTGCCGGAGACGTATCTGTGCTTCACCCCGCCGGAACCCGCCGTCGCGATGTCCGCCCTGCCGGCTTTGTCGCGGAGGTATGTGACCTTTGGCTGCTTCAACAATCTGGCGAAGATAAACGACGTTGTTGTCGCGGTGTGGGTCCGGATCCTTCGGGCGGTGCCGAACAGCCGGCTGGTGCTGAAGGCCTCCCAGTTCACCGACGCCGCCATCCGAACCGCGACCGCCGTCCGGTTTGGTGCCGTGGCGGACCGGCTGGTGCTGGAGCCGCCATCCGGTCGGGGGGACTACCTGCGCGCCTACCAGCGGATCGATATCGCGCTGGATCCGTTTCCCTATCCGGGCGGGACAACCAGTTGCGAGGCGCTGTGGATGGGCGTGCCGGTGCTGACCAGGCGCGGCGACCGGTTCCTGGCCCATGCCGGTGAGACGATCATGGGTAATGCTGGGTTGGCCGACTGGATCGCGGCGGACGACGACGATTATGTGGCCAAAGCCGCTGGTTTTGCCGCCGATCTGCCGCGTCTGGCCGGTCTGCGCGCCGGGCTGCGGGACCGGGTGCTGGCGTCCCCGCTGTTCGATGCGCCTCGGTTCGCCGGACATTTCCAGGCGGCGGCGGAGGCGATGTGGGCGCGCTGGTCGTTCGCCGCCGGTATGCGCCATCAGCAGGCTGGCCAACTGGACCGAGCAGCCGCGGCGATTGGTCAGGCGGTGGCGCTGGACCCTGAATCCGGTCTGTATCGTCTGGGGCTGGGCTCGGTACGCCTCGCGCAAGGGCGGCTGGAGGAGGCATTGGCCGATCTGGACCGCGCCGTCGCGCTGCGGCCCGACCTGTCGGAGGCGCACAACAACCGTGGCACCGCGCTGATCCATTTGGGGCGGCGCGAGGCAGCCGCCGAGGCGTTTGGCCGGGCGGCGGCGCTGAAGCCCGACGACGCGGCGGCGCATAACAACCTGGCGAATGTGCTTTGGGAACTGGGCCGGCTGGAGGAAGCGGCGGCAAGCAGCCGAACCGCCCTGGCGCTGCGGGACGACTATGCCGAGGGCCACAAGACGCTGGGCAATATCCTGACCACGCAAGGCTTTCCGGCCCTGGCGCTGCCGCATTTCTCTCGGTCGGCGGCGTTGAACCCGGACGATGCCGCCGCCCATTCCAACCTGCTGTTCTGCCTCAACTACGTCCCCGGACATCCGCCCGGGGAGATGCTGGCGTTCGCTCGGCGATATGGCGACATGCTCGCCCGGCGTGTGCCGGCACGCCTCTCTGCCCGGGCGCGGCGCGAACCGGGGACGCCACTGCGCGTCGGCGTCGTCTCCGGCGATTTGAACGCCCACCCGGTCGGGTTCTTTCTGGAAGCGCTGGTGCGCGCCGCCGATCCGAAGCGGCTGGAGTTCCTGGCGTTCCCCTCGCGCGGGCAGCAGGACGCCCAGACCGACCGGCTGAAGCCCTGGTTCGTGGCGTGGCAGGCGATCCACGGGCTGACCGACGCGGCGGCGGCCGAACTGATCCACCGTAGCGGCGTCCATATCCTGATCGATCTGTCCGGCCACACCGCGCATAACCGCCTACCGGTGTTCGCGTGGCGGCCGGCGCCGGTTCAGGTGTCCTGGCTGGGGTATTTCGCCACCACCGGGGTGCCGGGGATGGACTACGTCATCGGCGATCCCCGGGTCTCGCCAGCGCACGAGGCGCATCATTTCACCGAAAGTATCTGCCGGCTGCCGGAGACGTATCTGTGCTACACGCCGCCCGCCGCCGACATCGCGGTTTCGCCGCTGCCGGCGCTGACGAACGGGTTTGTCACCTTCGGCTGCTTCAACGATCTGACCAAGCTCTCCGACGATGCGGTGGGTGTATGGTCGCGCATTCTGCGTTCGGTGCCGGCAAGCCGGCTGGTGCTGAAGTCCCGGCAACTGACCGAATCAGCCGTCCGCGCCCGGGTGCTGGCGCGATTCGCCGCGCATGGGATCGAGGCCGGCCGCATCGGGTTGGAGATGCCGGCGTCCCGCGACGATTACCTGCGCGCCTACCATGGCATCGATATCGCACTGGATCCGTTCCCCTATTCGGGCGGGACGACCAGCGTGGAGGCGCTTTGGATGGGCGTGCCGGTGCTGACCAAGCGCGGGGACCGGTTCGTGTCCCATCTGGGCGAGACCATCATGGCCAATGCCGGCCTGCCGGACTGGATCGCGGCGGACCCGGACGATTACGTCGCTCGGGCTGCCGCATTTGCTTCCGATCCCGCTGCCCTGGCCACCGTGCGCGCGGGGCTGCGGGACCGGGTGCTGGCGTCGCCGCTGTTCGACGCCCCGCGCTTCGCCCGGCATTTCGAAGCCGCGATGCTGGGACTCTGGACACGCTGGCTGTTCACCGAGGCGCTGCGGCTTCAGCGGTCCGAACGGTTGGAGGAGGCGGAGGCACTGTACCTGCACATATCGGCCGAATCGCCGGACCACGCCGACGCCCTGCACAATCTGGGTTTGCTGCGTCAGCAGACCGGCCGGTTGGAGCAAGCCGCGGAGTCCGTCGCCCGCGCCGTCGCGGTTCGGCCGGGTGTTGGGCAGTATCATTGCTCGTTGGGAACCGTACATGCCGCCCGGGGCCAACTGGAGGACGCCCTGGCCTGCTTCAGGCAGTCCATCGCCCTGCTGCCAGACCTGCCCGAGGCCCGGTTCAACCTTGGGTCCACCCTTAGCCAGCTTGCCCGGCCGGACGAGGCGGTCGGGGCGTACCGGCGGGCGATTGCCTTGCGGCCGGACTTTGCCGACGCCCGGCACAATCTGGCGATGGCACTGCTGGCGCTGGGGCAGTGGGACGAAGGCTGGGTCGAATACGAATGGCGCTGGAAAACCATCCACATGCGCCCGGACGTGCGTGATTTTGCCCAGCCCCGGTGGCAGGGGGAGCCGGGTGACGGGCGGACGCTGCTGATCGCCGCGGAGCAGGGATTTGGCGACACGCTGCAATTCTGCCGGCTGGCCCCGCTGGCCGCGGCGCGTGGGTTTCGGGTGGTGCTGGAGGTGCAGGCCCCGCTGGTGCGCCTGCTGACCGGCCTGCCCGGCGTCGATCGGGTTGTCGCGCGCGGTCAGGACCTGCCCGCGTTCGATCTGTGGTGCCCGATGCTGAGTCTGCCGCTGGCGCTGCGGATGACTCCGGCTGCGATCCCGGACTCACGATATCTGCGGGCCGATCCGCTACTGGCGGACCGGATCGGCCAGCTTTTGGGGCCGCGGCGGGGTTTGCGGGTCGGGTTAGCCCGGGCCGGCTCTGGCGCGCTGGCGGCGGATCGGCGCCGGTCGGTGGCGCCGGAACGGCTGGCGGGCTTGGCGGCGGTGCAGGGGGTTGAGTTTGTCAGCTTGCAGAAGGACGGTTCGGCGTCGAGGTTCGCGGTGACAGATGTGATGGACCGGATGCGGGATTTCGCCGATACCGCCGCGCTGATCGCCAACCTGGATCTGGTGATTTCCGTCGATACCGCCGTCGCCCATCTTGCGGGCGCGCTGGGCAAGCCGGTCTGGCTGCTGAACCGGTTCGATTCCTGCTGGCGCTGGATGACCGATCGGACCGACAGTCCGTGGTACCCGGCGATGCGGATTTACCGTCAGCCCGCGGCGGGCGACTGGGACGCGGTGCTGGCCCGGGTCGTGCGGGATTTGGCCAGAGCGGTGCGATAGCCTGCTTGCCAATGTGGTGGATCGGAATTAGGAAAACCGGCTAATCGGCCAACCAGGGCGATGCGCGATCGGGGCGGCGCGGTTGAATGCGGCATTTGGTTCGGCAAGGACCGGTGTGCTGTCGGCAATGTCAGCGTGCGGCGCTTGAAAATACACCCCGGATAACCGCCGGACCCGGGGTCTTCCTGCTTTTTACCGCGTAAGGGGCGATAATGCTCAATGTCCCAGAAAATCGTGTCCGTACGGCGGCGTCACCCGGACAGGATACACGCCCCAAGTCGGATCAGGACGATTCCGTCGCGTCGGTCCTGCGGCTGCTCGCGCCCGTCGCGGTAGAGGGGTTTGCCAAGCGCCGGGTCGGCGCGTCCAACGACGGCGGCTATGTCATGCTGGACGATTTCCAGCCGGTGGCAGCGGCCTATTCGCTGGGCATCGGTTCGGATTTCTCCCTGGACCTGGATCTGGCCGAATGCGGCGTGGACATTTACCGGTACGATCACACCGTCGCCGAACCCCTCGTGTCCCACCCAAGGTTCCGGCACTTCCGCACGGGCATCGCATCCGAGGATTCACAGACCCGGGACCTGGCCCGGCTGGACACCGTCCTGCGCCGCAACGGCCACGCGCAGCGCCGCGATTTGGTGCTTAAGATGAATATCGAAGGCCATGAATGGGCGGCGCTGGAGGTTCTGGACGACGCGGTGTTCGGTCAGTTCCGCCAGATCGTCGTGGAACTCCATGGTATGCAACTGTTGGAGATGGAAGCGTTCCGCCAGCGCGCGCACCGTCTGCTGTCCCGGCTGCGCCGGCAGTTCGAGGTGATTCATGTCCATGGCAACAACTTCCACGGCATGGCGGCGCCGCTCGGCCTTGGGGTGCCGGACTGCATCGAGGTTACCCTGGTCCGGACGGACCTTTATCGTTTCGTGCCGTCCGCCGGGATGTTTCCTGGCCCGCTGGACCAGCCGAACGACAGCGCCCGCCCCGATCTGGCTCTGGGATCGTTTCAGTGCGGTGCCCCGCTTCCCGCGGATGGCACGGCCGGCGCGGTGCCATTCGCGCGGTTACTGGCGGAATCAGAGGAACAGGCCACGTCCAAGGGCGTGGCACTGCCGGCGTACCTGGTGACATCGGGGCAGCATGAAATCGAACGGATCGCCGCATCGTATCTGCCGGTCACGCCGCCCAGCACGCCGTTCCGTGTTTCGGAAGCCTGGATCGATCAGGCGATCGGCCTGACCCGGGGGTACCGGCTGGCCGACGGCGCCGGGTTGGACCATTTCGGCACCGGACACCTGACATGGCCAGCCGCGATCGCGCATCTTCAGGATCGGATGCGCGATCCGGCCTGGTATTGCCTGGAGAACGATGTCACCGCCGCCGCCATCACCCGGGTAGCGGCATTCCTGCATTTCCACACGACCTGGAACCGGCATCCGCTGTTTCCCGCGATGATGGCCAGCGTCGTCGAAGCCGGCCTGTCGATGGACGGATTCGCCCCGTTCGCCGCCGCGCATTGCCTGTCGATGAACGGCAACCGCGTCTATTTCCGGAAGCCGGGCGAGGGAGCATCGAAAATCGATCG
>JAKBCJ010000538.1 GCA_021807975.1 Pseudomonadota bacterium
GCGACCGAACCGGGGCTTAGCCTGAAGCGGGCGGCCGACGACAAACCCTGGGCGACCTGCCGGCGTCCTTGGTCGCTGATGTATTTCACCGCGCATGGGCGGGCGTTGCCCTGCTGCATCGCCCCGTTCTCCGCGCGCGGATACGAAAACTATACGCTGGGCGACGCGACCCGGCAGACCTTGCGCGATATCTGGAACAGCGACCAATACAAGGGCTTCAGAACCTCGCTGCTGGGCGACGCACCGCCCCTGCCCTGCCAGAATTGCGGATTGCGATGGAGCCTGTGACGGGCGCGACGCGATGAAGGCCAGTGTCGTTATCCCCACGTTCAACGAGGCCACCGCCATCGCGTCGGTGATCGGGGAAATCCCCCGCGATATTGCGCTGGAAATCATTGTCGCCGATGGCGGCAGTACCGATGGCACCGGGGATATCGCCAGAGCAGCCGGAGCGAAGGTGATCGACGCCGGCCGGGGTTACGGGCGGGCTTGCATGGCCGGTGCCATGGCGGCCCGGTCCGCGGTAATAGCCTTCCTGGATGGCGACGGGGCGGACCGGGGCGATCTGCTGGGCGCAATTGCCGGACCAGTCCTGGCGGGAACGCACGATTTCGTCATCGCATCGCGCACCCGCGGCCAGCGCGATCCGGGGTCGATGTTCTGGCATCAGTTACTGGCCGGCCGGTTGGCCGGCTGGGGCATGGGCGCGCTGTATGGTGCAAGCTACTCCGACATGTGCGCCTTCCGAGCGATCAGGAAGGATGTGCTGACCGGGTTGGACATGCGGGAGATGACCTACGGCTGGAACATCGAAATGCAAATGAAAGCCGCTCGGTCTGGCCTGCGAATCCAAGAAATTCCGGTCCCATATCGCTGCCGGATGGGCGGAGTGTCGAAGGTCGCGGGCTCCCTGCGAGGCACATTGCAGGCGTCGGGCAAGATCGTGTCCACCTTCGTGCGCGTTGCCTCGGATCGCGGCCCGGCCATCGGCAAGGCCACCAGACCGGTTTGACACCGGTTTTCAGTTGGCGCGACAACGCGATGCAGGTCAGGAACCCATGTCCGGCGAACATTTTGTCGCGGCACATTCGCGCCGAAAGATATCCAGGCCCCCTGTACCGTACGGGAATGAACCAGCACTGCTACCCCGGGCATCAGGTGAAGTTTCTTTAACGGGCGATGATGCCTGCGAGGATATCGGCATCCCGGGCAACGTCCTCGCGCAGTGATCCTTGGTTGCCTTTGAGCCCGGAACATAGGGGGCATCGCACTGTCACCCCATCGCATCGATGGTGACGATCGCTCCCTCCATCACCAACATCCTCAGTAAGTTAGTGATTACAATGATTTCGTTGGACTTTTCCGCCCCTTGCAGCTGCCCAAGCACGAGGCGCGGGCGGGTATCGGGCCATTCATTTGAAATGATGAAGAAAGATCGCCGCCTCGAAAATCTCGCCATCGTCCCTTGTCCAATCCCCCATCTCGCGAATCGAGGACACTCATGGAGTCGACACTTTAGCCGCTTGTCACGCATTTATTCACCTGATCGCCCTGGACGCGAGAGGGGGGTCAACGCGTGGCAGCCACCGCCCTAAGTCACGGATTTAAGATAAATTTCGAGAGCTTTTGCGGTATGGACTGGCGGAGGGGATGAGATTCGAACTCACGGTACGGGTTGACCCCGTACAACGGTTTAGCAAACCGCCGCCTTCAGCCACTCGGCCACCCCTCCGCCTGGGCAACATCCCTGAATCTCCCGGTCGCCCGGAAGAATCAGACACGGCGTTTGCAATTCCTCTTGTAGGCAAGCGCCGCTCCAACGTCAAACCCGAATCTAGCTGAGCGCCACCTCGAAACCCCTCGTTGTCGCCGGACGCGCCATCATCTCCGCGTACCACCGTTGCACGTTCGGGTAATTCGCCAGATCGATCTTATGCCGCTCATGCCGCCACGCCCAGCCCAGGATGGCAAAGTCGGCGATCGACACCTCGTCCGCCACGTATTCATGGTGCGCCAGCCGGCGGTCCAGGACACCGTACAATCTGGCGGTTTCCTTGGAATACCGCTCCAGCCCATAGCGCTGGTCTACCGGGTTTTCCACTTGCAGGAAGTGATGCACCTGGCCGGGCATCGGGCCGAATCCGCCCATCTGCCACATCAGCCACTCCAGTACCGGCACCAGCTTGCGCGGGTCGGACGGATAGAATTTTCCGGTCTTCTGCCCCAGATAGATCAGGATCGCGCCCGACTCGAACACGCTGATCGGCTGGCCTCCCGGGCCATCCGGGTCGATAATCGCCGGAATCCGGTTGTTCGGGCTGATTTTCAGGAAGTCCGGATCGAACTGCTCGTTTTTCGAGATGTTGACCGTATGCACATTATACGGCAGGCCCATCTCCTCCAGCGCCACGCTGATCTTGCGCCCGTTCGGTGTGTTCCAGGTATAGAGTTCGATCGCCATGTTTCGCCCTTACGGAAGATTTGCCCGCACTGTGACCACAAGCACGCCACCCCGGCAAGGCGCCGGCCAAGAGAGTGAACCGACGTGAAGATCGCCACCTGGAACGTCAATTCGATCCGCCAGCGGGAAGGCCATGTGCAGCGCTGGTTACAGAAAGCCCAGCCCGACGTGCTGTTTCTGCAAGAAATCAAGTGCGAAACCCCGGCCTTCCCGGCCCTGCCGTTCCACGGGCTTGGCTACATGGCGGAAGCTGTCGGACAGAAATCCTATAACGGGGTGGCCGTCCTGTCCCGTATTCCATTCACCGTCGTTCATCGCGCATTGCCCGGCCTGCCCGAAGACGACGCCCAGGCCCGCTATATCGAGATAGAGGCCGGGGACATCACCATGATCGGCATCTACCTGCCGAACGGCAACAGCCGTGGCGCGGAGGGATTTGCCTACAAACTCGCCTGGATGGATCGCCTTGCCGAACGGACGCAGACACTCCTGGATCAGGACCGCCCGCTGATCGTTACCGGCGATTTCAACGTCTGCCCCACCGACGAAGACTATGCCCCGGGCGCGCTGTCGCCGGACGATGCGCTCAACCGGCCGGAATCGCGGGCGCGCTACCGCCGCCTGCTGTGGATGGGCCTGACCGACGCTATCCGGGCGATGCATCCGCGCGGGCCGGTCTACACGTTTTGGGACTATCAGGCCGGGGCGTGGCAGCGCGACATGGGGCTGCGCATCGACCACGCCCTGCTGTCGCCCACCCTGGCG
>JAKBCJ010000539.1 GCA_021807975.1 Pseudomonadota bacterium
TTCCAGATACTCGATGCGATCGGCTTCGATTTCGGCGCGGCGCATATTGAAATGATCGTTGCCGGGGATGGTCCCTATCTCGTTGAGGTCAATCCCAGACTTGTCAGCGCGCAAATTCCCTTTCAGATGGGGTATGCGCTGCAACGGTCGATCTACGCCGATCTGATCAATCTGCATCTCGGTTTGCCGTTGACGGACCTGCAAGAGATCAAAGCGCATTGGTTCAGCGCCATTCGCTGGATTGTGGCCGAGCGTCCAGGCCGGCTTGAGACCATCGAATTGCCGGTTGACGCCAGCCCCTTCGTCCGGCGCGTTGCGTTGTTCAAGGCGACGGGGGACGTGGTCTGTCCGCCGCTGAGCAATGGCGATCGCATCGGATACGTGATCGCGGTAGGGGAAAGTCAGGCTGAAGCCGAACGCACCGCGGACCATTATGTTCAAGGCTGTCTCGTCAGGTTGCAATAATAGCAACGGGTTCAAGCGGCGTGACGATGGCAGGTTGGTCACGTTGTCGGATTCGCCTTCATGCTTTCCTGCACTGACAGGCGGGACGGATAGAGCCGCCTTACTCGGAATTTCCGAGTTCAAACGTCCCGAACCTCCCCTGCCGAAACCCCCTCCGAAGGACGACAGCAGGTTTGCGAATCTCGGGCCGACGCCTTGGAGCCTTTTCAGATTCCCGGGAAGGCATGCGCCTTCTGCTATTGCCGGAAAGGTTCAGATGAAACTAGGTCGAGGCTTGAGACGGATACGCGCGATGCCCAGAAACGCCAATAAGGTGCCGAAAACAGCCAGGCTCGACGGCTCGGGTATTGTGCCAGCCGAGAAGCCGTCAGGCGCTGTGCCGTAGGCAAATGTGACATTGCTCACGTTAAGCGACGTAATGCTCGAGGGGAGGCCGAAGCCGAACACGATAGAATTTTGTAAGAGTGGATCACTGCTCGAAATACTGCTCGTTCCAGCATTATATGCACTGCCAACGAGAGAGAATGCTAATTGGGGTGTTCCCTTGGCGGCGAGGTTGGGCGGGTTTGTGCCAAACGGCGTCGGTTGGCCAAAGGACGGGGTCAAGGTGCTATACCCCGGCGCGGCAACACCGTACTGCGCCTTAGTCGAGAACGCAGTCGATGAGAACCCTGTTGCTGAAAATACGTAACCCCACTGGTTGCCGACATTGACCGGGCCGGTTGAGCAAAGCGTCACGGCGCTCGACGCACAAGCTTGGGGATTGACCAGTGCCGCCGGGGAGGACGCAGAGCTAGGCGTGATCGTTGGATTGGTTGCGATCGAAAAAAACAGACCGCTAAGCAGGTCAGGGTTCAAATAGTTCGAAAATGTCGACGTGTTCGTCAGCGTGATTTGAAGGTAAGTGGCGGTGCCGGTAGCCAGACTGAAAAACGCCGTGGCTGTATCGGTGTTTCCAGTAGAAGAATTAAGGACCGATCCTCCGAATGACTGCGCGCGCACAGGGTGCGCGGTTATGACAAAACAACCAAAAAGCAGAAGAGTTATTGGCTTCACTGCCACCCGCGCCATCCCCGACTAACATTTATCCGTGAGGCGTTTCCAGACACGTATCCAACTGCTACACGCATGAATTATGCCATATCCAAAATCACATATTTTTCCGTTAGTTAGATTTGGCCAATGCGGGCTGTGCGCATATAGTGTAAAAAAAATCGACACCTAAATCCATGGTCGCCGGACCAAACGTCTGGCAGACGCGAAGGTGGCCCATCGCTTGCTTGTCAAAGACAGTTGGACCGCCGCCACCCCGCTCTTTTTAGGGGCATCCGCTGGATCTATCTTCCGCCCATAGCCCGGCCCTTCGTGGATGGGGATGTATGTGGTCCCACCGCGGCCGTCCCGAGGCGTTTTTGATTGGTGAACATGTTGCGGTTCCACCAAGCGGGACAACCCGGAACCAATAAAGCTTTAGTATCCTTTCCCGCCGAGTGTATCATCTGGTGCGGGGGAAATGAGCCAGTTTGTGACGGAGCGTTATGCGAACCGAATCGTCGGCGTTCTCTCCTGCTACGAACGTATTGTGATCACGGCCAGGGTGCCGGTGATCTGCTGCGCTCGGGAGATCGGCTCACAGTTCTCCACCCGCATCGCGGGGACGTGCAGTAAGGACCGCGTCGGCAAGTCCTCGATCAAGACGTAGACCAAATCCGGCATCGTGCCGCGCATCGAGACCACAGCAAGAGACGCTTTCTTTTTCTAGCACCAGTGCAAGGTGGAACACCGGAACGGCCCAGTGACCCGCGAACTGGCGCCCGTCAAGACGAGAATCTACAACCTGATCGACCTGCGAGAGATATTGGTCGGCTGTAACCGAAGCTATCTGGCACAACTGTCCGCGCTGGACGACTTCTCCGCCGGCGTCAGCGCCATCGGACGGCTCAGCAAGCCGCGTTAAGCCGGAGAGAGAAAGATGAAGGTAATCAACTTCTTCGAACCGGGCGATGCCGCGCTGCTGCACGCGCTGCAAAATCCAAGGGTCAACATCGCGGGTATCCGGCGGGCCGATCTTCGCACGGACCTCGGCGTGTTCTCTCAAAGCCGGCTGTCGCGGCACCTGCGCCGATTGCGCGACCTTGGCGTGATCAAGCGCGCCGCCGTGACCGACCGCTATTAACTCACCAAGGCCGGGTAGGCCGCCACAGCGGCCACGGAACGCCCAACCGAGGCCACCATCATTCGGAAACTGATTTGATGGGATTTTTTGATGCAGCATACGTCAAGGGGCAGGCGATAAGGGACTAAGGCGCTCTGCGTTCGGAAGCATGCTGAACCGGTTTGCCGGTGGACGTCACTATCCGCCTGGCGTGCTCGTCAAAATGGGGCGTAAGCCACCCGGGTAAGAGAAATATATAATGAAATTAACTATATATGGTTGGTGGAGGGGGTTGGATTCGAACCAACGTAGGCGCACGCCAGCGGATTTACAGTCCGCCCCCTTTAGCCACTCGGGCACCCCTCCACGCTGGGAAGCCGGGACTAAAGCCAAACCCCCCACCCTGTCAACGTGCTCATTGCTCTCGCTCGGGAATTGAATCGCCGGACCCCTCACAGGCCTCGTCAGCCCTCGGTCCAAACGGGTCGCGTCCCTAGTTTTCCTTGACTAAATTCCTACAACCATCTACAAATCCCAATAACCGGCACATCGCGGCATACTCAATCCGACCACGCTAGGATCCACAACCATTCCAACCAATTC
>JAKBCJ010000075.1 GCA_021807975.1 Pseudomonadota bacterium
CATGAATTTCGTCGTTCAGCACCACCAGCACGCCCATGCCGCGCGCGTCGGGACTGGCCGCCACGCGGATCGCGCCGACCAGATTCATGCCGGCGTCGCTGGACAGCGCGCTGGACGGCCGCTGCGCACCCACCAACACAACCGGGATCGAAACCTTTACCGTCAGGTTCAGGAAATACGCGGTCTCCTCCAGCGTCGCCGTGCCATGGCCGATGACGATGCCTGCGAGATCGGGATGATCCTTCTCCAGTTGCTGGCACAGTGCCACCAGCCCTTTCCACTCCGCGAACCCGATCGCCGGGCTGGGAATGTTGCGGTAGCGGATGGGGATGACATCCGCGGCCAGCGCCGTTTCCGGCCACTTCGCCAGGATTTCATCGGCGTGCATCACGTTGCCGGCGGCGCCGTAGTCCTGCACATCCAGCGGTCCCCGCCCCAGCGAGGCAATGGTGCCGCCGGTGCCGATAAACGCGACTTTCGGTTTGCTCATGCCGCCGCTCCGTCCAGAATCGAGGGTTTATCGGCGTGGAATCCGGTATCCGCCTGATACGCGCCCGCCACATTCAGGATACGCGCCTCACCGAACGGCCGGCCGGCGATCTGCAACCCGATCGGGCAGCCATTCGGGTCGAACCCGCATGGCACACTGATTGCCGGCAGTCCCAGGTAGTTGAACGGCCTTGTGTTCGACGACACGGCCATGAATTTATGCTCCGTCCCCGGCGGCCCCTGGTCGATATCGGTTTCCGCCAGGGTCGGCAGGCAGGTGCGGATCGTCGGGGTCACCAGCACATCGGCCTTGGCAAACACCTCGGCCGCAAACGCCTTCAGCACCGGCCCGCGCCGGCTGAGCGACTCGATATAATACGCCGCCGGAATGGCATAACCGGGATACATCCGCCCGCTGATATGCTGCCCATACACCTGTGGCTGCGTCCGCATCCACTCAGCATGGATCGGCGCCGCCTCCGCCCGCGACACGATGCCGCCATAGGCCGCGATCACGTCCATCAGCGGCAGTTCGAACAGGCTGACCGCGGCCCCGCGCGCGATCAGGACCTGTAGCGCGGCTTCCATCGCCGCCAGCACCGATGCGTCGGCCCCGTCCAGGAAGTAGTTCGTCGGCACCCCGATCCGCAAACCGCGCAGATCGCCGGTCATCGCCGCCTCGTAATCCGGCACCGGCTCCCGAGCGCTGGTGGTGTCCAGCGGATCGTACCCGGCCATGACACCCAGCACCCGGGCGCAGTCGCGCGCGGTACGCGCCAGCGGGCCGACATTGTCGTGGGAGAATGACAGCGGCATCACGCCAAATCGCGAAACCCGCGTCTGGGTCGGCTTCAACCCGGTCACCCCGCATGCCGATGCCGGCAGCCGGATCGACCCGCCGGTATCCGACCCCAGCGCCATGTAGTTGAACCGTGCCGCCACCGACGCGCCCGACCCTGATGATGATCCGCCCGTGATATAAGGCAAATTCCATGGATTGTGGCAGTCGCCGAACGTCTTGTTGTGCCCGGTCGGGTTCTGCGCGAACTCCGCCATGTTCAGCCCGGCAAAGGTATAAGCCCCCGCCGCCTCCAGGCGGGAGATTACCGTGGCTGTCACCGCCGGACGGTATTCCCGCCGCAACGCCGACCCGCAGGTGCTGAGTTTTCCGGCCTGATAATACATGTCCTTATGCGCCATCGGCACGCCATGCAGCGGACCCAACGGCTTCTTGTCGCGCACCGCCGCGTCGGCGGCTTTCGCGGCCGCTTCGGCTTGTTCGCGCTCCTGCCAGATCACCGCATTGATCCGCGGGTTCACCGCATCCATCCGAGCCCAGCACGCATGCAGCAGATCGACGGATGTGGCCTGCCCGGACGCAACCGCATTGGCCGCATCGGTCAGCGAAAGGTCCGCCAGCGCGGTCATCGTGCGCCCTCTTTCGTGGCTTGCAGCGCGGCTTCGAAAGTCGATGGCTCATCCTCGAACACGATCTGCCCGCGCAATGCCTCGAACGCCTCGATCGTTCCCGCCAACTCGCTGGCCAGCCGTCTGGCCGGATCATTGGGCGGCTCGATACCGAACCATCGCGCGATCGTTGCTTCAACCGAGGTCTCGAAAGCACCCATCTGTCGGTTTCTCCAGGCTATGTGCATGGAAGTAGGCAACAGAAAGGCTGACCGGGCAATGCCGGAACGCGGAAATTTCTACGAAACCAACGTCCCCAACCGACTGGACCGCCTGCCCTGGAGCCGGTTCCACTGGCTGGTGATTTTCGCCCTTGGCATTGCCTGGATCCTGGACGGGTTAGAGGTCACGATCGTCGGCTCGTTGGCCGGAGCGCTGTCCGAAAGCCCAACCCTGCACCTGAGCGGAGCACAGGTCGGGGCCGCCGCCAGTGCCTATTTGATTGGCGCGGTCGGCGGCTCGCTGTTCTTCGGCTGGCTGACCGACCGGCTGGGGCGTAAAAAGCTGTTTACTCTGACGATGCTGGTGTACCTGATCGCCACCATCGCCTGCGGCCTGTCGTGGAATTTCTGGTCGTTCGCCATGTTCCGCATGGTGACCGGCGCCGGCATCGGCGGCGAATACGCGGCGGTTAACGCCACGATCCAGGAACTGATCCCCGCCCGTCGCCGCGGCTTCACCGACCTGGTCATCAACGGCAGCTTCTGGCTGGGTGCCGCCATCGGCGCGTTGGGCGCATACGTCGTGCTGGACCCGAACATCATGCCGCCGGAGATCGGCTGGCGCGCCGCTTTCATCATCGGCGGCATTCTGGGCGTGGTTGTCCTGCTGCTGCGCCGCTTCCTGCCGGAAAGCCCACGATGGCTGATGACCCACGGCCAACCGAGGGAAGCCGAACGCATCGTCGGCGAAATCGAGGTTCGGATCGAACGCCAAACCGGCCGCCCATTGCCCGCGGTGCCTCCAGGGGTCCTGACGCTTCGAACCGACGTGCATGCCTGGTTCGGCGTTGGCGTGAAAGCACTTGTTACCACCTACCGAAAGCAGGCGTGGCTGGGGATCACGCTGATGGGCGCCCAGGCTTTCTGCTACAATGCGGTGTTCTTCACCTATGCACTGGTGCTGACCCGGTTCTATGGCATCGCCTCCGGCCATGTCGGCCTGTTCATGCTGCCGTTCGCCATTGGCAACTTCCTTGGCCCGCTGGTGCTCGGGCGACTGTTCGACACGATTGGCCGGCGCATCATGATCAGCGCGACCTATGGCATTTCCGGCGTGCTGATGGCCCTGACCGGCGCGATGTTCGCGGCTGGCTGGCTTGACGCCGTCCAACAAACCCTGGCCTGGACGGTGATCTTCTTCGTCGCCTCCGCCGCCGCCAGTTCCGCCTATCTGACGGTGGGTGAGAGCTTCCCATTGGAAGTCCGTGCGATCGCCATCGCCCTGTTTTATGCCTTCGGCACCGGGCTAGGCGGCGTGGCCGGCCCGCTGCTGTTCGGTGCCCTGATTGACACCGGTTCGCGCCTGTCGATCTTCTATGGCTATCTATTGGGCGGTGTATTGATGGTCGTGGCTGCCGTTGTAGCGGCATTCCTTGCCGCCAATGCCGAACGCCGCTCACTGGAGGACATCGCCCCCCCGCTGTCGTCGGTTTAGCCCGGCGGTTCGGGTGCTCCCATTTCCACACCGCACAAAAACCCCCTACCCTCTGGCCAAACAAGCCAGAGGCCCGCATGACCGCTCGGACTCGCCTTGCCGTTGATATCGGCGGCACTTTCACCGACCTTGTGCTATCGCTGCCGGATCGCACCCTGTCGGCCAAGGTGCTGACGACACACACTGCGCCGGATCGGGCGGTTATCGCCGGCACAAGCACGATCCTGGCTGACGCGGGGATCGACGGCTCCGCCCTGGATCTGGTGGTACACGGCACCACCCTGGCCACCAACGCACTGATCGAACGCAAGGGCGCCCGCACCGCCCTGATCACCACCGCCGGCTTCCGCGACTCCCTTGAAATCGCTTACGAACATCGTTTCGAACAATACGACCTGTATATGGAACGCCCCACCCCGCTGGTGGAACGCGACCTGCGCCTGGAAGTGCCCGAACGCCTGGCCGCCGACGGATCGGTGTTGCTGGCGCTGGACGAAGCCGCCTTGCTGCGCCTTGTTGACGTCCTGAAAGCCCAACGGATCGAGGCGCTGGCAATCAGTTTCCTGCATTCCTACGTCAACCCCGCCCACGAGGAACGTGCCCGCGACATCATCGCCGCCGCACTGCCCGATCTGGCAATCACCCTGTCGTCCGAGGTCTGCCGCGAAATCCGCGAATACGAACGCACCTCCACCACCGTCGCTAACGCCTATGTTCTGCCGCTGATGGGCAGCTACCTCGGGCGCATGCGCGACGGTCTGGCGGCGATCGGCGTGACCTGTCCACTGCTGCTGATGATGTCCTCCGGCGGCGTCTGCACCGTGGAGACCGCCACCCGTTTCCCCGTCCGTCTGGTCGAAAGCGGGCCGGCGGGCGGCGTGATCCTGGCGCGCCGCATCGCCGCGCTGGGCGGGTACGACCGGGCGCTGTCGTTCGACATGGGGGGAACGACTGCCAAGATCACGCTGATCGACGATTACACGCCGCAGCAATCGCGCCATTTCGAAGTCGCGCGCGCCTATCGTTTCGCCAAGGGCAGCGGCATCCCGGTGCGCATCCCGGTGATCGACATGGTGGAGATCGGCGCGGGCGGCGGCTCCATCGGCCGTGTGGACCAGTTGCGGCGCATCGCCGTGGGGCCGGACAGCGCCGGGTCCGACCCCGGCCCGGCGTGCTATGGCCGTGGCGGCACCGCGCCGACGGTAACCGACGCCGACTTGATTCTGGGCCGGATCGACCCCGCCCGCTTCGCCGACGGCAAGATCGCACTGCACGCGGACCGGGCACGCGACGCCATACTGTCGGATATCGGAACGAAACTGAATATGACGGCCGAGGAAGCCGCGCGCGGCATCGTCGAGATCGTCGATGAAACCATGGCCAGCGCCGCCCGCGTCCACGCCGTGGAGAACGGGAAGGACACCGCCGAACGCACCCTGATCGCCTTTGGCGGCGCCGCCCCACTGCATGCCGCCCGGTTGGCGCTGAAACTGGGAATCCGACGGATCGTCATTCCCGTCGATGCCGGCGTCGGCTCCGCCCACGGGTTCCTGGACGCGCCGATCGCCTACGAAGTCGCCCGCACCTATCTGGTGCGCCTGTCTCTGCTGAACCCCGATACGATCGAAGACCTGTTCAGCGACATGCACGCCGAGGCGGAAGCCGTGGTGCGCCTGGGCGTGCCGCAAGGCGTGCTGTCGGAACGCCGGACAGCCTTCATGCGCTACAAAGGCCAGGGCCACGAGATCGCCGTGCCGGTCGATGCCGCCGCGATCGATGCAACCGCGCTACGCACCGCTTTCGAAACAACTTATGCCGGATTGTTCGGTCGTATCATTCCTGGTCTGGAACTTGAAATCGTGACCTGGACTCTGGCGTTGTCTCAACCCTACACCTTGCCGGCACCCGGCCCGCGGGTCATGGGCGCCAGGCAAGCCGTCGTGCGCGAACGTCGCGCCATGATCGAATCCATCAACGGCGCGGTGATCGACGCTCCGGTCTATGCGCGCACCGAAATGAAACCGGGCACCGAACTGGATGGCCCGGCCGCTATTACCGAGGCAGGAACAACCACGATCGTTCCCACCGGATTCACGGTCCACATCGCTGACGGTGGCGAAATCGTCATCGAAGGAGGCTTTGCATGAACAGCCGCCGCAACATCTCCGAAATCGATGTCCAGATCATGTGGAACCGGCTGCTCTCAGTCGTGGAGGAACAAGGCCAGACCCTGGTGCGAACGGCGTTCAGCACATCGGCGCGCGAAGCCGGCGACATATCGGCCGGCGTGTTCGACCTTCAGGGCCGGATGCTGGCCCAGGCGGTCACCGGAACGCCCGGCCACATCAACACGATGGCCGCCTCGGTGGGGCATTTCCTGGACGTGTTCCCGGTCGCTGACATGAACGAAGGCGACGTTTACATCACCAACGATCCCTGGAAGGGCACCGGCCATCTGTACGATCTGGTGGTCGTCTCCCCAACCTTCATGGATGGGCGGATCGTCGCGTTGTTCGCCTGTACATCCCACCTGGTCGATATGGGCGGCATCGGCCAAACCCCCGAAGGCCGGCAGATCTGGCACGAGGGCCTGTTCATCCCGCTGCTGCGCCTCGCCCGCGCCGGGGTGATGAACGAAGACCTGCTGTCGATGATCCGGGCCAACGTGCGCGAACCGGTGCAGGTGATCGGCGATGTGTACGCGTTGATCGCCTGCAACGACATCGGCAGCCGCCGTCTGGTGTCGATGATGCGCGAATTCCGCATGGATGATCTGGACATGCTGGCCGAGGAAATCATCACCCGCAGCCGCCGCGCGATGACCGAGGCGATCGGCAAACTGCCGAAGGGAACCTGGACAAATTCGATGCGCGTCGATGGCTATGAGGCGCCGGTCGATCTGGTTGCATCAGTAACCATCGGCGAGGACACCATCCACGTCGATTATACTGGCACCTCCGGCATGTCCACATATGCCATCAACTGCCCTCTGTGCTATACGGAAGCCTATACAACCTTCGGCGTGAACTGTGTTGTCGCCCCAACGATCCCCAACAACGCCGGCACCCTGGCCGCGGTGAAAGTCACCGCCCCGCCCGGCACCATCGTCAGCGCCACTTATCCGGCGGCGGTCTATGCCCGGTCTTCCATCGGCCACATGATGCCCGACGTGGTCTATGGCGCGCTGGAACAGGCCATCCCCGGCCGCGTCCCCGCCGAGGGCACATCCAATCTCTGGAGCCTGAAAATGGTCGCCGGCCACGGCCTGACCGGCGTCGGCGCCAAAGCCGGCACCCAGTTCATGGTCATGAGCTTTCACTCCGGCGGTGCCGGAGCGAGGCCGCATCAGGATGGCCTGTCCGCGACCCCCTTTCCGTCCGGCGTCCGCAACGTGCCGGTGGAGGCGACTGAGGCGATTACCCCGTTAGTCATCTGGCGCAAGGAACTGCGTCAGGATTCCGGGGGCGCCGGCAAATACCGCGGCGGGTTGGGCCAGATCATGGAAGTCAGCTCCCGCGAGGACGCCGCGTTCGGCCTGTTCGCAGGCTTCGAGCGGGTAAAATTCCCCGCCCGCGGCCGCAACGGCGGCGGCCCAGGTCAGTGCGGCGGCGTATCGTTGACGTCGGGCGTCGAACTGAAACCCAAGGGCCTTCAAGTCATACCGCCCGGCGAACGGCTGCTGATCGAAATGCCCGGCGGCGGCGGCATGGGTCCCCCGTCGGAACGCGACCCCCGCGCTGTCGAACGCGACGTGCGGCTGGGCTACCTGTCAGCCAAAGCCGCGAAACGCGACTACGGCCCGGGGTGACGAGACGAGACGAAATAACCGCTTCGATTGATGCACGTTCGATGGAGCCCGTCAGGCGGGCCTGCGCCCGCCATGACGATGAGACGCCGACGGCTCCCGCCAAGCAACCCGTTCACGTCGCCGTGTCACCTAAGCAACGGTCGCGGGATAGAGGTGCTTGCCCCTACTCCGCCGCCATCGCAACCGTCACCGGCCGCGACAACGCCGCCAGCAACTCCCCACGCCGCACCATCGCTTTCTCGCGGTTCGCATCCTTCACTGGCCCGAATCCGCGGATCTGATCCGGCAGATTGGCAATCGCCACCGCCGTCGGCAGGTTGTCCCGCGTCAGCCCGGCCATCACGGTCCGCAGATCGGCGCTATACTGGTCGATCAGCGCCCGCTCCCGCCGCCGTTCCGCCTGATAGCCGAACACGTCCAGCACCGAACCCCGCACCGCCTTGCCATGCCGCAGCACGCGGAACAGCGGCAGCGCCACCGACCCGGGGATTTCGATCTTCCGCCGCCGTCCGGTCGCCTTATCGATCCCCCGCGTCAGCGGCGGTGACATGTGGAACGCCGGATTCTCCCCATACGTGGCCGAGGCGTGCAACCGAGCGACCTCGTATTCATCTTTGTAGGCCATGACCCGGAACAGGCCCTCGGCAGCGGCGCGCGACAGCTTGCCGGGCGCACCGGCCACGGCGGTTTCTTTTGCAACGACCTCCCGCACCAACCGCTGATACCGCGCAGCGTAGCGCTTCGACTGATACGCCGTCAGCCCGGCCGCCCGGTGCGCGATCAGCGCGTCCAGATCGGCCGGAGGACCTTCCTCCAGGCCCTCCAGGATTTGCTTCATCAGTTCCGGCTTCTCCGCCAGAATACGGCCCCACAGGAACGCCCGCCGGTTCAGCTTCACCGAGGCCCCGTTCAGTTCCACGGCCCGCAGAATTGCCGCCTCACCCACCGGCACCAGCCCGCGCTGCCAGGCCATCCCCAGCAGCATCGTGTTCATCGCCTGGGCGTTGCCGAACAGCCGCTCCGCCAGCCGCACCCCGTGCAGCCATATGGAACGCTGGCTGTCGGTCGCCTTCTCGATCGTCCGCCGATGCAGCATGGCGTCGATCGACAGCGTGGCGTTGCGCTTGAACTCCGCCGTCGCCGCCAGATCCAGGTTGCCGATCACCACCGACGTCCTTGCATTCCGTTCCAGCACGCCGGCCTGACAACCCACCGCCAGATCGGCGGCCAGCATCAGGTCGGCAGTCCCCAGCGGAATACGCACCACATCCAGGTCTTCTTCCCGGTTGGCGATCTGCACATGCGCGACCACCGCGCCGTTCTTCTGCGCCAGCCCGGTGAAGTCCAGCGTCTTCACCGCCTTGCCTTCCAGATGCGCGGCCATCGCCAGAATCGCCCCGGCGGTCACGATCCCGCCGCCGCCGATCCCGGCGAACAACCCGCGCCACACCGGCTGCGACGGCAGCGTCGGCACCGGCAAATCCACCGCGAACATGTCCTCCCGATCCGCCCAGTGCGTATCAGCATCCGGCGCCGCCGGCGGTCCGGCCTGAGTCACGAAACTCGGGCAGAACCCCTTCAGGCACGACAGATCGACATTGCAGCTTGTCGGATTGATCCGCCGCTTGCGGCCCAGATCGGTCTCCACCGGCTCGATCGCGATGCAACCCGACTGGGTGGAACAATCGCCGCAGTTCTCGCACACCGCCTCATTGATCACGACATGGCGGGTCGGCTGCTCCATCGACCCGCGCTTGCGCCGCCGCCGCTTTTCCGTCGCGCAGACCTGGTCATAGATCAGTACCGACGGCCCCTCGAAATCGCGCAGCGACCTCTGCACCTCATCCAGTTCCGCTCGGGTATGACGGGTCACGCCGGCCGGCAAGGCCGACGCCGCCGGCAAACGCTCCGCCTCATCCGCCACGATGGCGATCCGCTTCACACCTTCCGCCGCCAGTTGCGCCGCGATCATCGGCACGGTCGGTTGGCCCTCGGTCGGCTGGCCGCCGGTCATCGCCACCGCGTCGTTGAACAGCAGCTTGTAGGTAATCCGGGTCTTTGCCGCCACCGCCTGACGGATCGCCATGCTGCCGGAGTGCTGATACGTCCCGTCGCCCAGATTGGCGAACATGTGCTTCACTTCGGTGAAACTGGACAACCCGACGAACGGGGCACCCTCGCCGCCCATATGCGTGAAGGTCCGCGTGTGCGGCCCGTCATCCATCGCCATGAAGTGGCAGCCAATGCCTGCGCTGGCGAAACTGCCATCCGGCAGCTTGGTCGATGTCGCATGCGGGCAGCCCGCACAGAACGCCGGAATGCGCTTCAGCAACCCGTCCGGACGATCCACCGCCATTGGCGCGGGCGGTGCCGGCAGGTTCAGCCCCGCCTGCCCCAGGAACGTCGCCAAACCGCCGGCGACGCTTTCAGGAGACAGCTCCATCAACGGTGACAGCAGCGGCATGCCGTTGGCCATCGTCTTGCCCGCGACCTCCGGCCGTTCCTCGGCCGGCAGGTTATACAGCGCGTCGCGAATCTGGCTTTCGACGAAGCCCCGCTTCTCCTCGATCACCAGGATAGACCGCTTGCCGCGCGCGAAGTCCCGCATGCCCTCCGATTCCAGCGGCCAGGTCATGCCGACCTTGTAAACGGCCAGTTGAGGATGCGTATCGAGACCCAGCCGGCGCAGCGCATGCAGCGTGTCCTCGTGCGCCTTGCCCACCGTCACGATGCCGATCGTTGCATCCGCCGACCCGCTGATCAGCCGGTCGATGCGGTTCGCCCGAGCCCATGCCAGCACCGCCGGCATCCGCTCCTCCAGCATCCGCCGCTCCAGCTCCGCTCGGTCGGCCGGAAAATGCATGGTGTGGTCGAAGTTCAGCCCATGCGGCGGCAGCGCAAAATCGGGGGTGACGAACCGCACGGCGGACGGGACAATGGCGGTGGAGGCCTGCTCCATCGTCTCCGCCGTGGTTTTCATCGCCACCCAGACGCCGGCGTACCGCGACATCGCCCAGCCCGCCAGGCCAAGGTCCAGCACATCCTGCACCGATGCCGGATTCAGCACCGGCATGAAGCAGTTCTGGAACACGTATTCAGTCTGATGCGGATAGGTCGAGGAATGGGCGCCGTGGTCGTCGCCCGAAATCGCCAGGATGCCGCCGTGCTTATGCGTGCCCGCCATATTAGCGCAGTGGAACGCATCGCCCGAGCGGTCCACGCCCGGCCCCTTGCCGTACCACATGCCATAGACGCCATCGACCCGCTTGCCGGGGAAGGCGTCGATCTCTTGCGTGCCGAACAGCATGGTCGCCGCGAGATCCTCGTTGATCCCCGGTTCGAACCGTATGTCGTTCGCCGCCATCAGCGTCTTCTTGATCCACAGCTCGCGGTCCAGGCCGCCCAGCGGCGAGCCGCGATAGCCGGACACCAGGGCGGCGGTCTTCAGCCCCGCCTGCTGGTCCAGCCGCCGCTGCTCCAGCAGCAGGCGCAGCAGCGCCTGGATGCCGGTCAGCAGCACCGGCCGATCCAAATCGGTGAAACGCGAATCCAAGGTGATGTCCGCGTGCGCGATACCGATGTCCATGGTCGTTTGTTCCTCCTAGGCGTGCCTCTACTACATAGTAGGTTTGGCGCCGTGGGAAAGGTTGCCATACTTCGCGGCGGCCGGTGCCCTTTTTAGCAGGAACCGCTAAAGTGGCGCCCGCGGAGTAAGGAAGCGTCGATGGAGTTGGACCGGCTGGACCTGGCGATCCTGGATCATTTGCAGGCCAACGGCCGGGCGACGGCGCAGGACCTGGGCGACGCGGCGCATTTGTCGCCGTCGCCGTCGCATCGGCGGCAAAAGCTGCTGGAAGATGCCGGCGTCATCAAGCGTTACGTCGCCCTGCTGGATCAGGACAAGGTCGGGCTGCCGGTCAACGTGTTCGTGACGGTGAAACTGGCCAACCACCAGGATGAAACGCTGCGCGGATTCGAACGCGCGATCGAAGCCTGCCCTGAGGTCATGGAGATGTATGAAATGACCGGCGCGACCGACTTCCTGCTGCGCGTGGTCGCGGCCGACATCGCCTCCTACGAGGCATTTCTGCGCGGCCGTCTGGTGCATATCCCGGGCGTCCGCTCGTTCGAGTCGGCTATGGCGCTGAAGCGGGTGGTTTACCGGACGAACCTGCCGCTGCGGCAGGGCGCGCGATAGAATCGTTCATGACACGATTTCTCCGCCGGAAGCCGTCATGGTCCGCGTGTCGCGGCCATGACGGATCGGACCCGGGGCTTGCCTGATCCCGGACGCCTACTCGAAATTCAGCTTCAACCCCGGTGACGGCCACTGCATCGTGCCTAGCCGCCCGGTGTCCGACAGCGTGATATACGCTGTGCGCATGTCCGCCCCGCCGAAGCAGATGTTCGTCGGATAGATATCCGGCATCTTCACCGCCTGCACGATATCGCCTCCCGGCGAAATCTCCGTAATGAACCCGGTGTTCAGCGTGGCCACCGCGATATTTCCATTCGCCAGCACCGCCAGACTATCGAATCTGGCATTGCCGGGCAGGCCGACGATAACCCGCCCGCTGTGATGTTGATGCGGCGCGGGCTTGCGCAGCACCCCCGGCGCTTCGATGTCGAATGCCCACAACCGAGCACCCTCGGTATCGGCGGCGTAGAGGGTCTTGCCGTCCGGCGACAGGCCGCAGCCGTTCGGACTGAGGATCGGATACGCGATCTCGGTTACTTTCGATCCGTCCGGCAGTGCATAGTAAATCCCGCCATGGTCGCGGTGGCGCGCATAGCGCTTGCCCAGATCAGTAAAGTAGAAACCACCATGCACGTCGAACACGATGTCGTTCGGCGCGGACAGCTTGTTGCCGTTCACCTCGGTATAGAGCGTTTTCGCCTCGCCGGTCCGCGGGTCGATCCGCTGGATAAACCCAAATTTATAGTCTGGATGCGGCGCAATACCCATCGAGTAGCCCTCGGCGTACCTGCTGCCGCCGTTATTGCAAAGGTACAGCGCGCCATCCGGCCCGAACGCCAAGCCGTTCGGCCCACCGCCGCAGCGAGAGAACACGCTGGTCTTGCCGTCGGGCATGACCTTCGAAAGCTGATTGTTGCGGATTTCCGTCAGGATGACAGATCCGTCCTTGCAGACAACGGGGCCTTCCGGGAACCCGAAGCCAGTGGCCAGGATTTTGACGTCGCTCATATGGTGTTTCCCCCTTGTCGCGGTTGAGGCAGTGTCGCCGGAAAGCGCCCCGCGTCAAGCGAGGCGGGCCTGTCAGGAGGCATTGTCCCGCGAGCCGCCAGGTTCACCCGACACGGCAAACCGGACGCTCTGCCCGTGGACAACATCCCGGTGCCGCTGCCAGGAATTACTGGCCGGCTTCCTTCGCCGCCGCCTCTTTCGCGCGTGCCACCCTGGCCAGTACTTTGTCCCGCACCGTCGGCGGCAGGCCGTTCGGGTCCATCGGCATGCCGTAAACCAACTCGTTATGCGCATGCAGCAACTGGTGCAGGCTGAACACATGCATCTGGGCGTTGCGACGCCCCTGCACATCCTGAACGTGGTTCACCGCCTGCTTGCTCGCCTTCAATGCAAAGGCCGGCTTCGAGGCAATCTTCTCCGCCATCGCCATCGTCACCGCGGCCAGTTCATCGCGCGGCACAACCCGGTTCACCATCCCGAAGGAGGCCGCCTCTTGCGCGGTGATTTCATCGGCGGTGAACAGGAATTCCTTTGCCTTGCGAATCCCCAGTTCCCACGGATGGTTGAAGAATTCCACGCCGCAAATCCCGAAATCGATCACGGGGTCTTTGAATGTCGCGTCCTCACTGGCGATGATCAGGTCACACACCCACGCCAGCATCAGTCCGCCGGCGATACATTTTCCCTGCACCTGCGCGATCGTCGGTTTCGGCAGGTTGCGCCACCGCTCGCACATCTCCAGATAGATTTCCATTTCGCGGCCGTAGCGTGCTTCCGCGCCCTTGGCGTCGAACCCCGCCCAGGTGCCCACCGTCTGGAAATCACGCCAGCTTTGCGTCCCGTCGCCGCTCAGATCGTGTCCGGCCGAGAAATTCCGCCCGTCACCCGCCAGAATAATCACCTTGATCGTGTCGTCGTGCGCGGCCTTGTCGAACGCCGCGTTCAACTCATAGGTCATTTGCAGGCCCTGCGCGTTGTGCGCCTCGGGACGCGCCATCACGATCCGAGCGACATGCGGGGCTGGGGTTTCATAGCGCACTTGCGCCGGGATCTTCGCTGCTTCGGTCATTGTGTTTCCTCCGTTTCCCGGGTTCGGATTATCTCCGCCCCCCCAGACGATAACACGCGCTGCCTAATGGGCTATGGCGGACTACCGCTTCCAACGGACGCAAGGCCCGCGCGGCAGCCAATAGCGAATAGCGAATAGCGAATAGCGAATAGCGAATAGCGTTTGGGACGCGGAACTTTTGCAGTCACCTTTCTTTTCTGGCCGTTATGGCGTCGGCGTTCGGTGCGCCTAGTTGGACGTCGAAGCCCCTGTCGGCCGGGATGATTTGCTTGGAAGGGCGCGAAGGGCCGCGGAGTGCCGCGAAGCCGGGATCCGGCACCCTTCGCGGCACTCCGCGGC
>JAKBCJ010000076.1 GCA_021807975.1 Pseudomonadota bacterium
TCGCCGTAGTTGATGTCCTTGCCCTCGATTTCGATCCGCCGGCCCCAGGGCGTCCCATCCTGCCGGTGAGGCAGCGCGGCGGTGCTGAACGATGGCGACAGCAGCACGTCCCAGTCCCGGAAGAACGCGCTCCAGGCCCGCCGCCAGCGGTGTCGCTGCTCGTTCAGACCCAGCCATGCTCGGTGCGGCATATCCACCGTCCTGGCCATGATGGCATCGGCACTCATGTCGTCGGGCGACAAGGCAGCCGCGTGTTGGCGCTTGACCGCGATCTGCGCATCGGTGCTGCGCCCGCTCCAGCCGGTGTCCAGCAGGCGCAGATACAGACGGTACGCCGCTGTGACATCGAAGTCGGGCCGAGCGGTGCGGCTGACGGTCACGCCTTGCGCCTCCAGCCCATCCGCCAGGGCGTTCATCGCGGCCACCGTCTCATGGTCGGTCGTGCTGCCCGGTTCATCCGCCCACACCGCGACCCGCAGGTCCTTGAGTCCCTTGAACCGGGGCGCCGGCAGGTTCAGCGTCAACCCCGTCTCATCCGGGTCCGGACCCGCCAGCAGGTCCAGTGCCACAGCAAGATCGGATGCCGACCGGCTGAGCGGCCCGATGACCGAGATATCGGTCCCCGCCGCCGAACTGGTCGCCGGATCGCCGTAGTTCGGCAGCAATCCCCAGGTCGGCTTGTGTCCGAACACGCCGCAGAAATGTGCCGGGACGCGGATGGATCCCCCGATGTCGCTGCCAATTTCGAACCCCGTCAGTCCGGCGGCCAGCGCGGCGGCAGACCCGCCGGAGGATCCACCCGGCGTATGGTCGGTGTTCCAGGGGTTGGAGGTCGTCCCGTAAACTGGGTTGTAACTTTGCCAGTCCGCCAGATCGACCGGCACGTTGGTCTTGCCGAAGATCACCGCGCCCGCTGCTTCCAGCCGGCGGACGGCGATCGAGGACACTTTCACCGGCACGTCCTTTAGTTCCGGGTGCCCGCGCGTGGTGGGAAGGCCGGCCACGTCGAAACTCTCTTTGACGGTGGTAGGGACTCCGAACAACGGGGCCGACTTATTCGGTTGGGAGTCCAAGGCCTTCGCCTTGGCGCGCGCCCGGTCGAAGTCCCGCACGACTACGGCGTTGATGCGCGGGTCCAGGATTTCGGTGCGGCTGATGTAATGGTCCAGCAGTTCCAGTGCGCCGATCCTGCCGGTGCGAACAAGCTGTGCGAGTTGCGTGGCCGGTAGAAAGGTGGGGTCCATGGCGCCGGTGTCCTGCTGTGGTGATGCAGCCTTGCACCCCCAAGCCGCACGTTCAAGCGAGCATGCGGCTCGGCCCCGCTAGGTCGCCACGAGCGCCTCCAGGCCAGCAACGAACATCCTGAAGCTGTTAGACCGATTGCGGTCGGGAGCCATCTTGGAAGAAACGCGCCGCGCAACTTCGATTTTTGGCAATCGATCTGACCCCGCGTAGTGACCGGCTGCCTTCAATACCCTTGATAACGCCTCCCAAGTCCCACCCCTGACCGCATCGGGATCGCGAAACGCGGCCTTGCAGGCAAGAGTTGGCGGTACGCCAGGGTAGCTCTCGGCGAGGGCGTCGGTATCCCCAAGGAACCATGCTTCCAATTCTTCGATAACGATGCGGTTGACGACCTGGAACTTCCCTTGGCGATCAGGCACGGTCTTACTTGGTAAACCCGCGGCACGCGCTGCTTTTTCCAGATTGGTCTTAAGCACCAAGCAGTCGTCGTCATCGCGATCCACCAGGACGAGCACGCGCAAGGCGGGATCGGCCCATCTGGCGTATCCTCTCAGCCTATCTGGCAGGTTTGAAAGCAACGCCTTCTTTGATCCATGGTCGATGATTTTGACTTCAACCCGTGTGGCAGGGAGCAACGACGGAAGTAGATTATCAAGAGCCTCTTTCATGGACGGTTCTTCGACATGCACGAAAAGCCGCAATGTTTGGCTGTCACTCACGGGTTGCCGGCTTCGAAATAGTTCTCCATCCACAACTGACCGAGCGAGGCACCCGTGTCCAACATGGACTGGATGCCCTTCATATCGGCGATTCGCTTAGCCGTGGTGTACCCGTTTTCGTCCCGCATCATCGCCCAGACCTGCCGCGGGCTCAGTGCATCGATAAAGAACGGCGAATGGGTGGTTACGACGAGTTGGGTGTTGGTAGCGGCCTGATCGCATTCCTCGGCAAGTTCGCGTAATAGCTTCGGGTGCAGAAAATTTTCCGGTTCTTCGATACCGATCAGGGGCGGTGGTGCCGGATCGTGCAATTGCACCAGGTATGCCAACAACTTCATCGTTCCGTCTGACGCGTAACGGGCCTGAACGGCCTGGCTGAACGGGGCGTCCTTAATCATCAACAGCAGATGTCCGCTTGGCAGCATAGTCGGATCGACCCGCTCTATCTGGGGAATCCGCCGGCGTAACGCTTCAAAGATCGTTTCCAGGCGGTCAGGGTGGTTTTCCTTGAGATATTCGACCACGTTGACGAGGTTGTCGCCGGATCGGGACAAGTGTTCCTGCGGCCCCGCCGTCGGTATCTGCCGCATCTCCTTCGCGGACAGGTGGGATAGATGCCAACCCGTGACAAAATCCCGCAATGCCTTAACGCGCGGGTTCTCGGCAAGCTGCCCCAATGTAGAGACCGCCAAAACGTCCGCGCCCGTTAGCCGCCGTTCCACACGGGTATCTAAGTTCTCGGGAACCTCGCCGGTGATGACGGACCCGGCACCGCGCTCGTAGTTCAGGAAGCGGAACGGTGCGCCGTAGCTCTGGCGCTTCCAGTGCATCCATTCTCGACTGACCGACGGTCGGCCTTTGTCCTCATCTATTTCGAGATGGTAGGTAATGGCTGGGCCTCGCTTAGGCCATTCGTAACCTTCCCGGTAGGTCAGTTCGACGCTGATCGGCCCTTCACTGTCGCGTGATCGCAGATCACGTAAGCTGCCGTCGCCGCGACTACCCACCGCGCGGCGCAGACCGTCCGTGAAGCACTCCGCCAGAAATGCGAAGACGTCGAAGAACGTGGATTTGCCGCTGCCGTTCGGACCCAGCAGGACTGACAGCGGGGTTATTTCTCTAAATTCGATATCCCGAAGCGCCCGAAAGTTCCTGACGCGGACACGTTCTATTCGCGGCGGTCTGAAGCGGGAGTTGGTCACGGAATAGGAACAAACATCGATTGGACATCCTCCTACAGGCAGCCGCTCCCGTAGCGCAACAGCTTGACATGCACACAACGAAGATTCAACGACTTAAGTCCGCCTATTCTTTAGCCGCCTGAATCGCCGTATTCAGTGCCCGAACGCCCGCTGCCGGGCCATCAGGATGGTTCCACACGCACCCGACAACCGCCAGGAAGTCAGCGCCCGCCCGCACCAGCGGTGCGCAGTTCTCTGGCGTGATGCCGCCGATCGCGCAGCTTGGCAGTTCCATCATCTCGGACCACCATTGCAGGATCTCGGGGTCGAGGAAATTGGTCACGTCCTTCGTCGAGGACGGAAAGAACGCCCCGAACGCCACGTAGTCCGCGCCGTCCTCCCCGGCCTGCATCGCCAGATCGCGGCTGCCCTTGCAGGTCACGCCCAGTGTCAGATCCGGTCCCATCAGCTTGCGGGCCTCCCGAGCGGGCATATCGTCCTGCCCGACGTGGGCGCCATCGCAGCCGGTCGGTTTCACCAGATCGGCCCGGTCGTTCAGCAGGAACGCCACCCCGCGTGCCTGACTCACCGGACGCAGCGCGTCGATCGCCCGCTTCCAGGCGTCATCATCGGCGTCCTTTAGCCTCAACTGCACCGCCGCCACATCGCCCGCATCCAATGCCGCCGCCAGCAAGCCAGCGAACGGCACGGGATCGAACCGGGGCGGGGTGATCAAATAGACGCGGCACCCTTCCGGGGTGCCGCTGCCCGCCGTGGTCACTGACCTCAGGCCTTGCCGAGGTAGATGTCGATGATCTTGTTCAACATCTCCAAAGCCTGCTCTTTCGGGCGTTGGAAGGTGTTGCGGCCGATGATGCTGCCGTTGGCCCCGCCGTCGCGCAGGCCGCGGATTTCCTCATACAGCCCGTCCAGGCCCTTTGCCTCGCCGCCGGAGAACACGACGACGCGCTTGCCGGCGAACGACGCCTGCATCACATGCGCGACGCGCTTCGCCATGGTGGAGCCGTCGAAGTTCTCATAGCTTTTCTTGGCCGCTTCGAGACTTACGACCGCGGTCGGCGGCTTCACCTTGATGATGTTGGCGCCCAGCAGTGCCGCCATCTGTGCGGCATAAGCGCAGATATCGACAGCAGTTTCGGCGGCTTTGTCCAGGTTCGGGCCGCGCGGATAGCTCCAGGTGACGACCGCGAGGCCGGCGTCCTTGGCTTCCAGGGTCAGCTCGCGCAGTTCCTCCATCTGGGCAAAGGCGAACTCGCTGCCCGGGTAGATGGTGAAGCCGATGGCGGCGCATCCCAGCCGCAGCGCATCCTTCACGCTGGCGGTTACGGCCTGGTCCTTGTTGGTCGCCAGGCTGTTGGAGCTGTTGACCTTCAGAATCAGCGGGATCTGGCCGGCGAACGTGTCGGCACCCTGGGCGATCATGCCCAGCGGGGCGGCATAGGCATTCAGCCCGGCATCGATCGCCAGTTGAAAATGGTAGTGCGGGTCGTAGGCTGCCGGGTTCGGGGCGAAGCTGCGGGCCGGCCCGTGCTCGAAGCCCTGATCGACCGGCAGGATCACGACCTTGCCGGTGCCGCCGAGTTTACCGGTACAAAGAATACGGGCGAGATTGGCCTTCACGCCGGGATTATCGCCCTCATACCAGTCGAGAATCTTTTTTACTTTTTGGGTCACGCGCATCGAAGCCGGTCCTTTCCTGGAATAGCGCTGCCATCTGGTTAGGCGTCGATAGCCCGGGCGGGCCCCCCTGTCACGCCCCGGCGATATCAAAGCCGGCCAGCCAGCGATGCAATCGCCGGATTGCGTTCGGTTCGGCAAGGTCCAGCGCGAGCGGCGCCCCGGTCAGCACAAAGCCGCCCTGGCGGTTCGCGATCGCCGCCACCGCGGCCCATCCTGGTGCTTGCGGCCACAGCACCAGCCGGCAGACCCCACTTCGCAGCGCTGCCAGGGCCATGCCCGAAGCGTCGGCACAATCGAGGATGTCGGTCGACTCCGCCGCCGGATTTGCCTTTTGAGCGGCCGTCACGACTTGCCGCCACCACAGGCATCCTGCGAACACCGCCGCCCCGGGCGCAGACAGCAGAGTGACCGGCAGTCCGGGTGCCAGGGCCGCACGGGCGTCGCCGGGGCCATGGACGATGACGGCGGGATGAACAATCATGATTGACGTTCAACCGGTTGACCGCGCTGAGATCAAGCGGCATCAGTTTCCAGTAAGGTGTAAGGCGGATATGGCGGACGATCCCGAGACCCCGGATGCTGCGGCCGACCGACTGGCGGCGGCGCTTGAGCGGATAGCACATCTGGCCGCTTCCAGGCCGGCGCCGACGTGTGTGCCGCAGTCGGAGGCAGACCTGTCGGCGGCTGAGATCGCCGAACGCCTTGACTCGCTGATCGGCCGCCTGAAAGCGGCGCTCGGTAAACCAGACTAATCAACGGGAGAATGGCGCGATGGCGCAGGTGACGCTTCGCATCAACGGATATGCCTATATCCTTGGCTGCCAAGACGGCGAGGAGAGGCATCTGGAAGCCATGGGTGCCGAGGTTAGCAGCCGCATCGACGGTGTCCGTGCAGCCGCGGGGCAAAGCGGCGAGGCCCGGATGCTGGTTATGGCGTCGTTGTTGATGGCGGATGAGATCTTCGAACTGCGCGGTAAGCTGGAGGCGGCGGAGGCAGCTGCCGCAGTGACAGCGAAGGCCGATCCGGCGCTTGGCCGCAAGCTGCAGCGGATGGCAAAGCGTGCCGAGGAGATCGCCGCAAAGCTGGAAAATCCGCCGGAACAGGGTGCCCCAGCCGGCGTTCGTCCGCCGCTTCAATAGGTGGCCGTAATGCCGAGCTTGCTTATTCGCCCCCGTGGCCTAAGTTAGGATCGCGGGGCTACCGGGTGCGTCAGGTAGCTCATCCCCGGGGCCAGTAAGCATCTCCCTCGGGAGCTGGCTCTGTCGGGATCTTGGTCTCGGTATCCGGCGCCCACCTGCACACGCAGGCTCTGGGAGGATGACAAACCAACGGCCATGGTGGCTCCGCACGCTATTGTCCGGCCGGCGTCAGGCCCTTACGACAACCGGCGGGGTGCCATCGCGACGGGCACCGGGCATCGCGGGGGCTGATTTGCGAATTCTGTTTTTGGGCGACGTATTGGGCCGAACCGGGCGGGACACGGTCTGCGAACAGCTGCCGGGGCTGCGCCGGGATCTGCGGATTGATCTGGCGGTGGTCAATGCCGAGAACGCATCGCACGGCTTCGGTCTTGCGCCCGACATGGCGAAGGCGCTGTTCGCGGCTGGCGCGGACGTGATTACCCTGGGCAACCATGCGTGGGACCGGAAGGAGATTATCCCCTTCATCGCCGAGAACCCGCGGCTGATTCGCCCGCTGAACTATCCGCCGGGCACGCCGGGTGCCGGGTCGGTGCTGGTTACTCTGCAGGATGGGCGCAAGGCGCTGGTGCTGCAGGCGATGGGGCGGCTGTTCATGGACCCGATGGACTGCCCGTTCCGCGGCACGGCGGAGGTATTGTCGAAATACCGGCTTGGGCATTCGGTCCAGGCTATCGTCGCTGACATCCATGCGGAGGCGAGCAGCGAGAAGATGGCCTACGCCCACACCTTCGACGGGCAGGTTTCGTTCGTGGTGGGTACCCATACGCATTGCCCCAGCGCGGATGCGCAGGTGCTGCCGGGCGGGACGGCGTTCCAGTCCGATGCGGGGATGTGCGGGGACTATGACAGCGTGATCGGCATGGTGAAGGACGGGGCCGCGATGCGGTTCTGGCGCAAGATGCCGGGGGAGAAGCTGGGGCCGGCGGAGGGGCCGGCGACGGTGTGCGGCGTGTTCGTGGAAACCGACGACGCCACCGGCCATGCGCGCCGGATCGACCCGGTTCGCATCGGCGGACGTTTGTCGCAGGCCATGCCGGCGGTTTAATCTTGGCATTTCACGGTTTCGTGTGGCATCACCCATGCAACGATACCTTCGTGGAACCCGATTGGCATGACCGAGCAGGAATACCTGGCCGCGCTGTCCCAGATACTGTCGGACATTTTGGGCGATGACTCGATCGCGCTGACAATGGACACGGTGCGGGAGGATGTCGGAGGCTGGGACTCGTTCAGCTACATCAACTTCATCGTGGCTGTAGAGGCGGAGTTCGGCGTCAAGTTCCGCATCGCCGATGTCGAATCGTTTCCAAATGTGGGCGCGATCGTGAAGGCGATCGGCGCTGCCCCCCGCCGCTGATCCGCGGCGGGCCTGATGCTTTTCAACTCCTACAGCTTCATATTCGGGTTTCTGCCGACTGTCGTCATTGGGTTCTACATGCTGGGCGCGCGGCGTCGGGAATGGGGGCTGGCGTGGCTGACGGCGGCGTCGCTGCTGTTCTATGCGTGGTGGCGCCCGATCAATGTGCTGTTGATCGCGCCGTCCATCCTGATCAACTACGGCCTGGCCCGGGCACTTGAGAAGACCGGGGAGGCGAGGCCGACGTTTGCCCGGACGATCCTGGTCGCCGGGATCGTCTTCAATCTTTGTTTCCTGGGTTACTTCAAATATCTGAATTTTGCCGCGAGCGCGATGAACGACGCGTTCGGCACCGGGTTCGTGCTGACTCAGTTGATACTGCCTCTGGGTATCTCGTTCATTACGTTTCAGAAGATTGCCTTTCTTGTCGATGTCCAGGCTGGGCGGGTCAGCCGGTTTTCCCTGGCCGACTATGGGCTGTTCGTATTGTTCTTCCCGCAGTTGATCGCCGGCCCGATTGTCCATTACCGGGAGATGATGCCGCAGTTTCGCGCGGCACCGTGCCGCTATGACCCGGAGAATGTGGCGGTGGGGATCAGCCTGTTCTTCTTTGGTCTGGCCAAGAAGGTGATTTTGGCCGACCCGATGAGCCCGTTGATCGCACCTTTGTATGCCCGGGCTGCCGCCGGCGGCGGACAGTCGATGACCGATGCCTGGATCGCGGCACTGGGCTTCACGTTGCAAATCTATTTCGACTTCTCCGGCTATTCCGACATGGCGTTGGGACTCGCTCGGTTCTTCGGGATCAAGCTGCCGGTGAACTTCAACTCGCCCTTGCAGGCGACCAGCATCATCGATTTCTGGCTGCGGTGGCACGTCAGCCTGACCCGATTTCTGACGGCCTATATCTACAACCCGATGACACTGAGCCTGACGCGCCGGCGAATGGCGGCGGGCAAGCCGATCTTCGGCGGCCGCAACACCAGCCTGCCGGCTTTCCTGAACCTTTTGGCGATGCCGACGATCCTGACCATGCTGGTGTCCGGATTGTGGCATGGCGCGGGGTACACCTACATCGTGTGGGGGTTGCTGCATGGGGTGCTGCTTTGCATCAATCATGGGTGGCGGCTGGTGCGGCCCCGAATCTGGCCGGATACGAAACGGTATAATGTCCGGATGGCGCCGGTAGGGTTCATCCTGACTTTCCTGTCCGTTGTCGCCGCGATGGTGATGTTCCGGGCACCGACGCTGTCCGCCACGCTGATGCTGTGGAAGGGCATGATCGGCGTGTATGGCCTCACCCTGCCGGCGGCGGTGTTTTCCCAGCTTGGCCCGATCGCCGGCTGGCTGTCCGCCGTCGGCGTGCAGCCAGCCTGGACCAGTGGTTCGATGCTGCTTGCCTCCGTGGTTCGGATCGGATGCCTGCTGGTCATCGCTCTGGCGCTGCCGAACACCCTGAAGATGCTGGCGGCTTTCGAGCCGGCGTTGGGCGTGAAGCCCGACCGAACGCCGTCGCGGCTGGTTCGGTTTCTCACCCGGGTACCTGACAGAGCCTGGGCAGTGGGGCTGGCGTTCATTGCGTTGGCGGGGATGCTGTCGCTGGGGCAACTGAGCGAATTCCTGTACTGGCAGTTCTGATGGGCAGCCCGAAACGCTTCCTTCGCACCTGGACCATGACGCTGTGCGCGCTGGCTGGGCTGGTCGTGGCGTTGAACCTGTTGATCGATCCGTACGATGTGTTCGGGATCCCCCGGATTCCGGGGCTGAGCGTGAAGAAGCCGGGACCAAAGAATCACGCTCTGCTGTCCAAAACCTATCAGGAGGCGCGGGCACATCCGGTGACCGTTCTGATCGGATCCTCCTCCACCCATATCGGGGTCGATGCAGCGGCACCGGAGTGGCCGGAGGCAATGCGGCCAGTTTATAACTACGGCATCCCCGGCGGGGCTGCCGTTTCGACGCGGCTGAATACGCTGCGGGAGGCTATTTTCAACGGCCGGATCGAGAATGCGGTTGTATTTCTCGATTTCCAGGACTTTCTTGCCAACGATCCGCCGGACGATGGCAGGTCTGATGACGATCGTCGCTACCATCTTCTGCCGGATGGCCGTCCCAACCCGGATCGGAAGTATCAGGTTGCCGACGATATGTTCCTGTCGCTGGCGACCATGGGATCGCTGACCGACAGCCTGAAGACCATTGTGTTTCAGCGGGACCCGACGCTGTTGAACCTGGCGCCGGACGGGTCGTCCAACGATGCCGATTTCCGCAATGCTTTCCGCGCAGACGGGATGCACGATCTGTTCGCGCAGAAGGAAAATTATGAGCTCGAACGAGCCCAACGCCTGCAACGGACGATGGCGGGATGGCGGGGCGTGTTGCCCGATGTCGATACCGTCCGGGCGATTGTCGCGCTTACCCGAGCAAACCATGTGAGGCTGACGCTGGTGATCACGCCGCATCATGCTGACGCGCTGGAGATTTACTGGCGTATGGGCCTGTGGCCGAGGATCGAGCAGTTGAAGACGGAGCTGGCGGCCGTCGCGGCGGAGGCTGGCGGCGACGTGCCGTTGTGGGATTTCCTGAATTACGACCCGTTCAATACCGAGGGTGTGCCAGGCGCCGGAGATCGTCACACCCCGACCGTTTGGTACTGGGAGCCGTCCCATTTCAAGAAGCAACTCGGCGCGATCCTGATACAGCGCATGTTCGGGCGCGATGCCCCCCGATATGGGGCGTTGCTGACCGTGGATAACGTGGACGCCGTCAATCGGCGGATACGTGAGCGACGCCGCGAGCGTGTATGCGGGCACGATGGGCCCGATTTGCTGACTGGATTAGCCGTGAAACTGCCAGATGGATGCGCTCTCCGTTGATCGTGGGGCGTTTGCCGTAGCCGGTTTGCGCTGTATGAAGCAGCGAGAGTTCCACCCGGAGACATCGGCGACCCATGGCAGGCCATTCCCAGTTCAAGAACATCATGCACCGCAAGGGCGCGCAGGACGCCAGGCGGGCGCGTCAGTTTGCGCGCATTATCCGGGAAATCACGGTCTCGGCGCGTCACGGGCTGCCTGATCCGGCCTCCAACCCCCGGCTGCGGGCGGCGGTGACGGCCGCTCGGCAGGCCAACATGCCCAAAGATACGGTCGATCGCGCCATCAAGAAGGCGGCCGGAGCCGGAGGCGGGGACGATTATGTGGACGTGCGGTATGAGGGTTACGGGCCGGCCGGCGTCGCGGTGATCGTGGAGGCGCTGACCGACAACCGCAATCGCACTGCCTCTGACGTGCGGACGGCGTTCAACAAGCATGGCGGCGCGCTGGGGGAGACGAACTCGGTCAGCTTTATGTTCAACCGTTTGGGTGCGATCCGCTACCCGGCGTCGGTGGCCAGCCCGGACGACATGCTGGAAGCGGCGATCGAGGCCGGGGCGGATAACGCCGAGAGCGATGACGAAGGCCATGAGATCACCTGCAAGGTGGAGGATTTCTTTGCCGTGCGCGATGCGCTGGAGACTCGGTTCGGTGCGCCGGAGAGCGCGAAGCTGGACTGGCGGCCGACCACGACGGTGACGCTGGACGAAGACCGGGCGGCGGGGCTTTTGAAGCTTCTGGACGCCTTGGATGAGAACGACGACGTCCAAAATGTCTATGCCAACTTCGATATCCCCGATGCGGTGATGCAGGCGCTGTCTGGCTGATCGTCTTTACTGGTAGTGGTCGCCGCGCGTATCCGAGCGTGTGATGGCCTCGGGCGGCGGTTGGACGCCGGCGAGTTGGTAATGCACCGCGTGGCGGGTGCGATAGCAAACCGAGGCGTTATCCAGGAATCCCACCGGTGCGCCCGATCCGGCGATAGCCTGCCAGACTGCCTGGTCCACCACCGCGGCGATGTCCTGACTGTGGATGGCCCATGAGATCAGGTGCGGGAAGGCTGGCTTCATGACCAAAAGACAGCTTGTGTCGATATAGGGACGCGCGTTGACCACTTGGCACTTCGCCAGGAGAGAGCCGTCCGGCCGGTGCAGTGTCCGGGCGGAGCAACAGGCAGCCAGACCGTTCGCCAGGGCGTAGTTCCGCAATGAAGCGAGGTGATCGGGCCGGTACCAATTATCGGCATCCAGGAAGGCGATGGCATCGGCGCCCTCGCTGATAGCCCGGTAGCATCCGATCAGGCGCGGCGTGTTGCCGTAGTCGCTGTAGTTGCGCCCTAGCAGGATGTGGGTGCCGTGGAAGTTGTCGATTTCCGCGGGAGTGGAACCGTCACACACTAGAATGTGCCGCGCGGGCGTCGTCTGGGCGAGAACGCTGTGGTGGGCTTGCCGAAGCCATGCCGGATCGGCGTTGAAATAGGGCGTTACGACGCAGATATTCATGGGCGATCGTTCATAGGGCCTTGTTCATGGGCGACAGTTAGCATATCGCGGCGGCGTTACCCATAACCTGATGGAATGTGCCGCGGCGTTGGTTCGGCTGGTGCCGCCGGCCCGGGTATCGGGTTGAGATCCCAGTCTTTGTGCAATTGATCGAGGCGGTTGAGGAGGGCCCGGGCCTTTTCCTTTTGGGCGTCCGTCGCGCCTGCCGGAGGCATTTGGGGCTTTGCTGGCGCGGCCGGCCGTTCGGCGGGGTTCGCCGCTGCGCGCAGGGTGTTGAGTGCTACCCGGCATTGTTCAGCGGAGCGGCTGAGGCTGGCGGCGGATGTCCGGTAGCGTAGGACCCTGGCGTCCGGCATATCGGGGTCTGCCATCGACCGGCGGAGGCTGTCCATGGAGGCGAGACCGAAGCCGACGATTTGGGAGATAAGGGTCAGTTCGACCGTGTCGGCCGGCTTGTACGCGAGGATCATGTCGGCGATGACCGCGCGGGCTTTGTCCGGATTGCCGTTGCACGCGACAATGACGAAGCCGATCAGATTGTCGCAGGCGACCTCGATGGCCAGATTCATGCTGGAGGAGTCAGGGTTTGCCATGGCTGCATGTTCATGTTGTGTTCTTTTTCTAGCCTAGGTTGTAGTATTTTGCAAATATTATCTTTGGCGGGTGGTTGGCGACGCTGCCGATCGACGGAAGGTGTGATTTGTCCTGTCGCCTGCTGCGTGACCGCGACGGTCTGGCCGCCCGGGCGATGACGGATGTTTCGAGCCCGAGGATCAACCGGTCATCGAGCCGATCGGCGCGACCATCGAGGGACGTACCCCGCGCCAACGTAACCCCCACCCAGCGGGTTCGCTCGCTCACGCGTCCTGGATTCGCATCCGTCCCGGCGGGTAGTCCGGATTCAGTTGGCGGGCTGACGGTCTTGTCCATCCAGACCTGCACGGATAACGAAAAATCCGAAGGCTTGGCGAATTTCTGCCGGTCACGTTGACAGGGCCAGCCATTTGCGACAATGCCGTTCGCATGTCTTTACCTCATGAGCAGGAAAGCCCGGCTTGGCAGGCTAGGCGTCTGATGCGGGCGGCACGCGTCGGTTGCCTCGCCACCAGTGCCAAGGGCGAGCCTTTTGCGTCGTTGGTAACGCCGGCGTGCATGCCGGACGGGTCGCTGCTGATGTTGCTGTCGCGCCTGTCGGAGCACACGCGCCATCTGATGGCCGATCCACGCTGTTCGGTGATGGTCAGCGGGGTGGCGGAGACGGTCAATCCGCAAACCACCCCGCGCGTGACGGTCACCGGTCTGGCGTCCGTCGTGGACGATCCGGCGTTGAAGGCCCGGTATCTGACGGTGCATCCCTATGCCACGCTTTACGCCGATTTCGGCGATTTCGCGACATGGCGGCTGGTGCCTCGGGCTGGCATTATGGTCGGCGGGTTCGCTCGGGCCTATCGGCTGAAAGCGGCGGAGCTGGCGCCGGATCCCGATGCCATGGCGAGACTGCTGGCGTCGGAGGCGGGAATTCTGTCGCACTGTAACCGCGACCATGCCGATGCGCTGGCGCTGATCGCCGGGTCGCCGGGGGACTGGCGGATGGTGACGGCCGATGTGGACGGTTTCGATCTGGCGCTGGACGAACGGGTGGTCCGGTTTGCCTGGTCCGCGCCGGTCAACGACTCCGCGGATGTGCGGCGGGAGCTGGTGGCGATGGTGAAGGCGGTGCGGGAAGCCTAACGCCGCCGCTCGATTTCTACCCCGGCGGACGTGGCATCGGCGAAGACATCCAGCTTTTCCACTCGCACGCGAACGGACAATACACGGACATTGGCCAGGCAGCTTTCAGCGATCCGTTCGGCCAGTGTTTCAACCAGCCTTGTATGCCCGGTCGAAACGATCGTCCGTGCCCGGTTGGCGATCTTTTCATAGTCCACGACACGGGAAATTTCGTCGGCACCGACCGTGGCGCCGGCACGCGCAGCTTCGTCGGCGACGCCAAGGTCGATGTTGATCCGCACCCGCTGCCTGGATTCGTGCTCATGCGGGTAAATCCCGATGCTGGCGACCAGCACCATGTCCCGGACGAAGACGTGGCGGATTCCGTCTTTTGCGCTGGCGATTGTTGGCACCGTCATTCCTCGGGCGCCTGCGAGGCCGGGCCC
>JAKBCJ010000077.1 GCA_021807975.1 Pseudomonadota bacterium
TCTTCGAACATGCAACGGTTCGCGCCGAACGCTTCGATGCAGGTTTCGACATAGGGTTTCCATGCGTCGGCGAGTTCCTGTGACGACGGCGGTTCTGCCTTGGTATGGAAGTCCCAGCCGTTGATTCGCATCGCCATGCCGCCGAGCTTCACGACGACATTGGGGCAGGCTGACAGAGCCTTGATCGATTGCGACCAGTCAGCGAAAACCTCGGCGCGCTTGCCGGCATAGGCACCGATCGCCAGCGGTCCGCCGACGTGATCCAGGCAGATTGGCGTGCCGGGAAAGGCTTGTGCCAAAGCCGTCACGTCGCCGATTTGCGGATGATACAGCCACGCATCGAACGACAGGTTCAACGGCGCGAGGCAGGCGAAGCCTTTACGGAACGTGTCGTCGTACATCAGGCGCGGCGGCGGTGCATAGGCGGGGTTCATCAGGGCGGGGTCGGCGTCATACGCGGTGATGTGGCGGATCCCCTTGAACCGCCCGCCGCCCGCGCGGATGTGCGCTTCCAGCACGTCGCGGGATTGTTCCCCGTTACGCAGATCGACGTGACCGACGATGCCCTCGCACACTTTCGTTGGGCCATAGCCGCCCGACGCGCTCATGGCGGCGACGCCGTTGACGAATTCGGTTTCACCCACCGGCTTGAACGCCTCGGGGCCACCCGCTCGGTGCATGGAACGGCACTGGACGAACACCGTGCCGACGATGTTGTGACCGCTGTTGGTGTCGGCCAGCAGGTCGTCCAGCATGTACAGCCAGTCCGGCCGTTCCCACAGGTGATGGTGCGGATCGACGATCGGCAGTTCGGGTTCCAGGATCGTCTCTGTGCGGCGGGCGAGCCACGCGTCGCGAACCGGCAAATATGGGCTTGGGCTGGTTGTCGTACTCATGGCGTGGCGCTCCCCTTTGCTGTTGGGGGCATTGTTTCCCGTTGCCGGGATTATGCCAAGGGGACGAGCGGCCGCGGCAGGGCGCGTGCGGTGCGTTACCCCTGGAACCTGACCAGTTTCCCGATCGGCTCGCCCAAAACTTCATCGTCGCGCATGACGATCTGGCCGCGTATGATCGTGACGATCGGCCAGCCGGTGACCTGCATGCCGGCAAACGGGGTCCATCCGCAGGGGGCGGCGATCCAGGATTCCTCGATCCGGCGCTGGCGTTTCATGTCCACCAGGGTGAAGTCGGCGTCGTAGCCGGCGGCCAGGCGGCCCTTGCCGACGACACCATAGACCCGGGCAGGGCCGGCGCACATCAGATCGACCATCCGCCCCAACGACAGGCGGCCGGCGTTGACGTGGTCCAGCATGATCGGCACCAGCGTCTGTACGCCAGTAAGGCCGGCGGGGCAGTCGGGCCACGGCAGCAGTTTCTTGTCCCTGGGGTGCGGCGCGTGATCGGACCCGATGGTATCGACCGTGCCGTCACTGATCGCGCGCCATGCTGCGTCCATATGCTCCTGCCCACGGATCGGCGGGTTCATGACGCCGAAGCCCTCCAGCCGTTCGTAACAGTCGGGGGCCACCTGGGTCAGGTGGTTGACCAATACCTCGCACGTCGCGATGTCGCGATAATCCTTCAGGTAATCCAGCTCCTGCGCGGTCGAGACATGCAGGATATGGGCGGCGCGGCCGGTCTTGCGGGCCAGCGCCATCAGCCGACGGGTTCCCAGGAAGGCACATTCCTCATCGCGCCAGACCATGTGATTGGAATACGGATCGCCCGACTTGAACATCGGTTTGCGTTCCTGCAGGCGGTATTCGTCTTCGCTATGGAAGGAGATGCGCCGCCGGCCGGAGCGCATGGCTTTTTCCAGGTGTTCGTCATCCTCGATCATCAGGTCCCCGGTGGAACTGCCGGCGAAGATCTTGACGCCGCAGACGCCGCGGCCGGCTTCAAGCGCCGCAAGGGAAGGGGTGTTGGCCTTTGTGCCCCCGACATACAGGCCCATGTCGCACCATGCGACTTCTTCCACATAGGCTTGCTTCCAGGCCAGCCGGTCGGTGTCGGTTATCGCGGGGCTGGTGTTGGGCATGTCGAACACGGCGGTCAGGCCGCCCAGAATCGCGCCCCTGGTCCCGGTGGGGATGGTTTCCACTGCCTTGTCGCCTGGATCACGCAGATGGACGTGCGGGTCGATCAGTCCGGGAAGAACGTGCAGGCCGGTGGCATCCAGGATTTTGTCGGCGGTCGCGCCAGCAGCCACGCCCAATGCGGCGATACGGCCATCGCGGATGCCGACATTGATGTCCTCCGATCCCCATGGCAGCACGCATATGCCGTTGCGGATCAAAAGGTCGTAATGGGCGGGCATCGGTGGTCCTTTCCGGTTTCGCCGCGGACCATAGCAGTAGTGGGCGGCGTGGTCAGGGGGGCTCAGACAGTGCATCGCAGACCCCGCAGTCCTCCGCCGCGATGACGGGCGCGCGAAGCAGTTGCGATTGAGCGTTGCTTTCCGTCCTGCAATTCCGCTCAGGATATCGGATCGCCCAATGGCGTGGCTTCTCTGACGCGGAGCATGCCGAGAAGCCGTCCCGGAGCCCCGCCTGGCTAGTAGCCGTCGAAAATTCTTCTCGGCGTGCACCGCGTCCCTCGGCGATCTCCGTGTTTTCAAGCGGACGATCCATAACCGTCCACGGCGATTTTTTCGATGGATGGCGTAATCCAACTCCGATTTCGGCGACATCGCCTGACTACGCCTGTTGGGGCGACGGCCACCGGTTGACTAAGCAACCGCGCTTTTGGTCCGTTCCGATGACGCTTTAAGCTTCCTTACAAAAGCGTCGTGCCCCGAATCCTTTTTCGAAGTGTTGCAGGAGACGCAGAGAAGCTGAAGGTTGTCCCGGGTATTGCGCCCGCCCCGTGTCACGGGAACCCTATGGTCGATTTGGAAGCTGACCGTATCGAACGTCGTTCCACAAAATCGGAAATATCTGCAGCGGTTCTTTTGTCTTATCCTTATTTCCTCTATTTCCTCCTGCGTATAAGTTCCGCCTTCTTTTGAATTCGGTGATATTACGCGCTGGTAATATCTGCGTTTTTCTATGGCAAAATTATGCTCACCTATTATTTCCAACGCCCACAGAAATGGATGGGTCTTGTGCCATTCTATGCCAATTTTTCTCAAATCTGTCGGGTCGGAAATAAGCCTTATCCTCTTTGCGTAGTCTGCTTTCGCCTGGTTCCGATATTCCTCATTGTCTTTCTCCCATTGCACCAGCCTCTTTCCATCTAAGCCCATTTTGCGGACCTGCAACGGCAACGGCGGAAACTCTTTAGCGGGAAGCGCGGCAAAAGCGTGTAGCCAAGCCAGCTCGGGAGGCCCAAGGCAGTCGTTTTTAATGGAGATTTCTGTTTTAATGGAGATTTCTGTCCGTTTGCAGGTTCGTTGCGGTATACTCGTTGATTGACCTTGTTGGAAACGTTCTGGTTCAGTCACATTTCGTCCGGTCAGGGAATTTCCGTCAAGTGCGGGCGTGCCCCTTCGAGCGACTGTTGGGGTAGAGGGTTCCGGGCCATCAATCTCAGCATTTAGGACCGCGTCCCCGCATCCAGCGCAGATTGCAGCATCCACGCCGCAGCGGCCTGATCGACCACCTCGGCGCGTTTGGCGCGGGTCAGGTCGGCCTCCTGAACCAGGAAGCGGTTGACCGCCGCACTGGACAAGCGCTCATCCCACAACGCCGCCGGCAGGCCGATGGCGTCGGACAGCGCATGCGTCCAATCCCGGGCAGCCTGGGCGGCGGGGCCGGCGGTGCCGTCCATCGACAGCGGCAGGCCGACGACCAGGCCATACGCCCCCTCGGTCAGCGCGATCCTGCCGATCGCCGTCGCGTTGTCACTCAGTTTGCCGCGTTTCAGCTTGCCGTACGGCGTCGCCAATGTCCGATGCACATCCGACAACGCCAGTCCGATCGTCTTTGATCCAGGGTCGATGCCGATCACGCGCTGGTCGCCGCTTAGCGACGCCAGCAAATCCCTCAGGTTGAATAGAGCCATGGGCGTCGTTATGGTCCCGCCCCTTCGCCAAGCCAAGGGATTCCGCCCACATGTCGCTCGATCACGCGACCATACGCCGCATCGCCTCGCTCGCCCGCATCCGCGTGGAGGAGCATGAGGTTGAAAACCTGTGCCAGGAACTGAACGGCATCCTCGGGTGGATCGAACAGCTCAACGAGGTTGACGTCACCGGCGTCGAGCCGCTGACCGGCGCCGCGAACATGGCGATGGCCATGCGGGACGATGTCGTCACCGACGGCTTCTATCCCGAGAAAATCCTGACGAACGCCCCCGAACGCATCGGCGACTTTTTCGCCGTTCCGAAAGTCGTCGAATGAGCCTGACCGATCTGACCATCGCCCAAGCCCGCGACGGGCTGCGCGCGAAAGAATTCTCCGCCGTCGATCTGACGATGGCGCACTTGCATGCGATCGAGGCGCTGAATCCCCGTCTCAACGCCTTCATCACCGTCAGCCACGCCCAAGCCGTCGATCGCGCTCGGATCGCCGATGCCGCGCTGGCGGCGGGCGAGGGGCGGGCGCTGACCGGCATCCCGCTGGCGATCAAGGATCTGTTCTGCACCGAAGGGGTCCGCACCACCGCCGGCAGCAAAATACTGGGTCCGTTCGTGCCTCCGTATGAGAGCACGGTTACCGCCAACCTGCTGCGAGATGGCGCCGTGTTCCTGGGTAAAGCGAACCTGGATGAGTTCGCGATGGGGTCGTCCAACATGACCTCGGCCTATGGACCCGTCGAGAATCCGTGGAAGCGCAAGCAGGATGAGACCGCCGTGCTGGTGCCGGGGGGCTCCTCCGGTGGGTCCGCCGCCGCTGTTGCGGCGCGGCTGGCGATGGGCGCGACGGGAACCGACACCGGCGGATCGATCCGCCAGCCTGCGTCGTTCTGTGGACTGGTGGGGGTTAAGCCGACGTATGGGCGGTGTTCGCGCTGGGGCGTGGTCGCGTTTGCCTCGTCGCTGGATCATCCGGGGCCGTTTGCCCGCACGGTGCGGGACAGCGCCATTCTGCTGGGGTCCATGGCCGGGCACGACCCCAAGGATTCCACCAGCGCCAACATCGCGGTGCCGGATTTTGAGGCTGCCTGCGCCCGTGGTGTAAAGGGTCTGCGGATCGGGGTGCCGAAGGAGTATCGCTCCGACGGGATGCCGGCGGAGATCGAAGCCTTGTGGCAGCAAGGCCTGGACTGGCTGCGGCAAGCGGGGGCAGAGATCGTCGATGTGTCCCTGCCGCACACCAAGCACGGTCTGGCGACCTATTACATCGTGGCGCCGGCCGAGGCGTCGTCGAATCTGGCCCGCTACGACGGCGTGCGCTTCGGTGCGCGCGACGGCGGCGAGGATTTGCGGGATCTTTACGAACGGACCCGGGCGGAGGGGTTCGGGCCGGAGGTGCGGCGGCGTATCCTGATCGGCACTTACGTGCTGTCGGCTGGTTACTACGATGCCTATTACCTGAGGGCGCAGAAGATTCGGGCGCTGATCCTGAAGGATTTCACCGATGCGTTCGCCGGGGTGGATGCGCTGCTGACCCCCACCACGCCGTCCGCCGCATTCGCCCGGGGCGAGAACATGGACGACCCGATTAAGATGTATCTGAACGACCTGTTCACCGTGCCGGCGAACCTGGCGGGCGTGCCGGCTGCCTCCGTGCCGGTGGGGCTGGACGCGAACGGCCTGCCGCTGGGGCTGCAGGTGATCGGCAAGCGGTTCGACGAGGAAACCGTGTTCGCTGTTTCGGCCGCACTGGAACAGGCGGCGGGATTGTCCGCGCTGCCGGTGATCCGGGCGGGCGGTTAACCCCAGCGAATGCGAAATAAGCCAATCGTTTGACGGTAGCCATCGTAAGAGGGGCAAAGGTATGGGTGCTTGGGTGCGATATGATCTGATATCAGCCCGCACAACGGTGAAAATCCGCCATCGTTAGTAGATCATAACACGCAACAACACGCCATCGGACACAACTCGCCAACGCATTGCCCCTGTGACAGCCCCTGGCGTGCGTGCAGTGGCGGGATATACAGCCGACCCCGGGACACGCTGTTCCAACGGCCGATCGGGCCGGCACTTTTCGGCGGTCAGAGGCGCTGACCAACCCGCCGCGCGAAATCAGCTTGACATTCGATTCACATTATGACTATATTCTTAGATAACCACCGCCTTCCGTTTTACCTTCTGCATTTCGAAAACTGGGATTTTATTTTGAGAATTACAATGAACGACCCTGTTCAGGGGGTACTATGTCTGGCGTATTAACAGCATTAGAGGATATTTTTCAACCCGAACCCGCCACTTCTGCGGCGGCGGCGACTGCTGTTATCGGTGCCAGGCCATCGCCGCTGCCGGCTTTGCATCTGGACGCCGCACTTCGGGCGGTGGCGCCGCATTTGGCGGATCAGCCGCGCGCGGACTGGGCGGCGGCGCTCGAACAACCTCTGGCTCGCGCCGGCATCGCCTCGGTGCGTTGCGTCGCCGCGTTTCTCGGGCAGTGCGCCGTGGAAAGTGGCGGCTTTCAGGAGCTGGAGGAAGACCTCTACTACAGCGCCGTGCGATTGTGCGAGGTCTGGCCGTCCCGCTTTGCCGATATAGCGTCGGCGGAAGCCTGCGCGATGCAGCCGGAAAAGCTGGCCAACATCGTCTATGCCGATCGCATGGGCAACGGCGATGCGGCGTCCGGCGACGGCTGGCGGTTCCGTGGGCGTGGGTTGATTCAGATCACCGGGCGATGGGCATACGAACATTTTGCCCGGGCGATGAATATGCCGCTGGATCAGGCGGTCAGCCACGCGGGAACCCGGGCCGGGGCCGCCGACAGCGCGGTGTGGTTCTGGACCGCGAACGATTTGAACGCCCTGGCCGGTTCCTGGTCGATCGACCTGCTGACCCGCAAAATCAACGGCGGTTCGGCCGGCGCGGCGGAACGAATCCGCCTGTGCGATGCCGCCTTGCATGCACTGGAAGCTTGATATGTTCGCAGCGCTCATTCCCCTGGTACTTAGCCTCGCGCCGCAACTCGCCGGGATGATCTTTGGATCGAAGGGCGCCGACGCCACGGCGCAAGTGGCGGGCGTTGTACAGACGGTTGTCGGGACGGTGGCAGACCTCAGCCAGCCGGGCGGCGTTGCCGCGGCGGTGGCGCATTTGCAGGCGAACCAGCAGGCTTCGGCTGATCTTGCGGCGAAACTCGCCGATCTGCACCTGCGGATGCTGAAAGAGCAGGATGCCGAATCGCAGGCTTTGCGGCAGGACGCCATGGACGAACTGAAGGCCAGACTAGGCGATGCGTCCTCGGCCCGGGATATGGCCTCGACGCTGGCGCAGGCCCACAGCGGGCTGGCTTACGGCAGCATGATCGTTTCGGTGGTCATCGTCGTGGCCTTCGGCTGGACGACCTATGCGGTGCTGACCCACCATCTCAGCGCGTCGGACGGGCAGTTCGGTTCGGTCCTGGTCGGCACGCTGGCTGCGATGGCGACTCAGGTAGCGAATTACTGGCTCGGGTCCAGTCTGGGCAGTTCCACCAAGAATGCACTGCTGGCGAATGCGCAGAACAGTCTGGCGACCAGTGTTCCCGCGCATTTTCTGAAAAATGGAATCAAGGACCAGAAAGCAGTTGGCTGAACACCCGATCGAGCACGCCGGTCCAGTCGCCCGCGGTCGTTTGGCGGAACAGGCGGGCGGACGCATACCAGGGGCTGTCGGATCGTGCCAAACCCCAGCGCCAGTCCGGGGCGTGCGGCAGCATTATCCACACCGGTCTGCTCAGCGCGCCGGCTAGATGGGCGACCGAGGTATCCACGGAGATCACGAGGTCCAAATTGGCGATCAGCGCGGCGGTTTCGGCATAGTCGGTCATCGCCGATGTCAGATTGGGTAGGCGCAGGCGCCCGCCGGGGTGAAGATCGACAAATTCCACGCCGGGAATATCCGGCAGGCGGATCTGTTCCAGCGGGACAGACCGCCGCCGGTCGGCGGGATGGTTCGGATTGCCACTGAACACCGCGCCGATTTTGCGTCCCGCCGGCAGGCGGGCGGCCCATGCCGCCGTCCGAACCGGGTCAGCCCGCAGATAGCCCGCCGCGGCAGGGATCGTCGCCAGCGTCGTGCCGAAAACGAACGGCAGGCTGGCCATGTCGATCCAGGCATCATGGGCCGGTGGCGTCTGTCCATGCGCACACACGCTCACGCCTTGCATGGTGCCGATCAGTGCTATCAGGGATGGGGGGCAAACCAGAACAGGGTGTCCGCCCCTCGCCACGATCGCTGGCAGATAGCGGGCGAACTGGATGGCGTCGCCGAATCCTTGCTCCGCCCGGATCAGGATCGTTCGGCCCGCCGGGTCCGACCCGTCCCATGCCGGCCCGGGCAGCGGCGGAAAATCCGAATGGTAGCGGGCGTGACGCTTTCGCCATTCGTATTCGGCGAACCCACGAGTCAGATCGCCGCCCAGCAGCGCGGCGGTGGCCAGGTTCCAGTGCGCAGGGGCGAAATCCGGGCGCAGGCCGATCGCCGTTTCGCAGGCCCGCACGGCTTCCTCCAGCCGGCCCTGCCTGGTCAGGATGTATCCAAGGCTGGTGTGGGCCTCCGGCTGCGCGGGGTCCAGCCGGATCGCGGTTCGGTACAAGGTTTCGGCGGATCCAAGGTCGTCCAGATCGGCCGACGCATTGCCCATGTTTAGCCAGGAAGGCGCGTGATCGGGGCGCAGCGACAGTGCTCTTGCAAATGCCGCGCACGCCAGGGAATGGCAACCGAGCGCATTGAGCGCGGTGGCGAGGGCGTAGTGAAGTTCGGGGTCGTTGGGCGTTCGCGCCAGCGCGGCTTTGGCATGGATCGCCACCCGATCCCAGCGTTCGGCCAGCAGCAGCGCGCGCACCAGATTGCGCCTGGCGCCGCGATGGTCCGGTTCATCGGTCAAGGCCCGGGTCAGCAGGCCGGCGGCATGGTCGGCGTCGTTGTTTCGCAGTGCGAGAAGACCCTGCATATACAGGCTTGGGGAAACGGCGGCCGGCGGGCTGGGCGGGTGCGGATGCATCCGGCTATCCTGCTGCCGGAATGGTTAACGAAAGCTGAAGAACGGAGCGAAATTCATGGCAAACGGCCTGGATGGCGTGGTCGCCGCGGAGACTGTGCTCAGCCACACCGACCGAACCGACGGTATGGTATGGGTGCGCGGGCACGATTTGCCGGCGCTGGTGGCGAACCATGGCTTCGAGGGCACGGTCGCGCTGTTATGGGACGGGTTTGCCGGCGAGGGGCTGACCCGCGCCGGAACCATTGCCGGGTTCGGCGCTGCTCGGGTTGCCGCGTTCGCGGATATGCCGGCGTGGCTGCCGCAAACCCGGGGCAGGACACTGTTCGAGGGGATGCGGATCGCGATCGCCGCTGCCCCGGACAGCGCGGACGCCACGGCGCTGGTGGCGGCGTTCGCTGTGGCGGTGCCGGCTTTGGCGCGCCAGGCCGCTGGATTGCCGCCGATGGCGCCCGATCCATCGCTGACCACCGCGGCGGATCTGTTACGGATGCTGCATGGCGCCGAACCGGATGCCGGCAGGGTGGCGGCGCTGGATACATATTTCACGGTGATGGCGGAGAGCGGACTGAGTGCATCGTCCTTCGCCGGCCGGGTTGTCGCGTCCACCCGGGCGTCGCTGGCGGCATCGGTGCTGGCGGCATGGTGCGCATTCACCGGCGCCCTGCATGGCGGCGCGCCGGGCCCGACCCTGGACATGCTGGATGAAGCCGAACGAGCGGCCGATCTGGACGCCTGGGCGGAAGGCCGGTTGCGGTCGGGGGAGCGGCTGATGGGCTTCGGCCACCGGGTATTTCATGGCAACGACCCGCGCGCCGAGGCGATGCGCCGGTCGATGCTGGCGATGGGCCCGCGGGCCGGGCGTCTGGCGTTCGCCCAGCGGCTTGAAAAATCGGTCGCCGCGGCAATCGAACGGGTGAAGCCCGGCCGGACCTTGCCGCCGAATGTGGAAATCATGGCGGCGCTGTTGCTGGACTCAGTCGGCATCCCGCGCGAGGCGTTCACCCTGGTGTTCGCGGTCGGACGCAGCACCGGATGGCTGGCGCATGCGATGGAGCAGCAGAAGACCGGACGGATGATCCGGCCGGTGTCGGCGTATGTCGGCCCGCGGATCGGCTGATTGCGGGCAATGTTTCGAAAAACCCTGCCGACTTCGCGCGGCCGGGGATAGACTTGCCGGCAGCGCAGCGGCTTCGGAGGTTTTTGTGATCTTTCGCCAGTTATTCGACGCGACGTCGGGCACCTATACATACCTTTTGGCGTCCCGCCGCGGCGGGGAGGCGCTGATTATCGATCCGGTTCTGGAAAAGGTCGAACGCTACCTGAAACTGATCGACGAGCTGGACCTGCGACTGGTCAAGGCGGTGGATACTCACCTGCATGCCGATCACATCACCGGCCTTGGGGCACTGCGCGACAGCACAAGCTGCATCACCGTGATGGGCGCGCAATCCAGCGTCGATATCGTATCCATGCGGGTGGCCGACGGCGATGCGCTGCGGATCGAAGGATTGGAACTGGAAGTGATGTACACTCCGGGGCACACCGACGACTCCTATAGCTTTCGCATGGCCGACCGGGTGTTTACCGGCGATACCCTGTTGATCCGAGGCACCGGGCGTACGGACTTCCAGAACGGGTCGGCCCGGGCGCAGTATGAATCGATCTTCAACCGGCTGTTGCGGCTGCCTGACGAAACGCTGGTGTTCCCGGGGCACGACTATAAAGGCGATACGGTCAGCACGATCGCCGAGGAACGGCGCTGGAACCCTCGGCTTCAGGTCGCCGATGCGGCGGCATACGAGGCATTGATGAACGGGCTGAACCTGTCCAATCCCAAGATGATGGATGTCGCGGTTCCGGCAAACCAGCGCCAGGGCTTCGCGCAGGAAGAAATCGCCCGGCTTGGCTGGGCCGTCGATGCGATCGAGGCCGCGTCTGTGATCGCTCAACCTGGAACCGTGCTGGTGGACCTGCGGGAACCGGCCGAGCGGCACAAGGATGGCTCGATTCCAGGTGCGCTGCATGCACCGTACGCGGATATGCAGCAGAATGTCCGGCGAGGCGGCATGCTGCATGAACTGGCTGCCACCGGGAAGCGCGATCTGTTATTCTACTGCGCGTTCGGAGAACGGTCCGCGATGGCGGTTCGCGCGGCGCACGATTCCGGGTTGGAAAGCGCAAAGCATATCGAAGGCGGAATGGCTGCCTGGAAGAAGGCGGGCGGGGCCGTGACGATGGGCTGATTCGGCGACCGAGCGCCCGTCTTGAACCCGCCGCCGCGATCGGCGATGATTATTGCCATGACCGACGCACAAAAACCGTTCCAGCGGCTCGACTATCTCGCTTCCATCGACCGCCCCAAGCTGCAACTGCCCGATGGCAAGCGCGTTGCCGTTTTTCTGGTGGTTAACATCGAGCGGTGGGACAGCGACCGCACCATGCCGCGCCAGGTGCTGCCCGCGCCGCAGGGTGCCGCCGTGGTGCCCGATGTTCCGAACTGGGCGTGGCACGAATACGGCATGCGCGTGGGCTTCTGGCGGCTGAAAGCGGCGCTGGACTTGCATGGGATTGCACCCACTCTCTCGATCAACGGCGTCGTGCCGTCCGCCTATCCGCAGGTAACCAAGGCCTGCCGCGATGCGGGGTGGGAGTTCATGGTTCACGGTTACCACCAGATGGCAAGCCACCTGGTGGAAGATCAGCGCGCGATGATCCGCGATGCGATCGCCGCCCTGCGGGAGGCCGGGGGACACGAGCCGGTGGGCTGGCTGGCGCCCGGCCTGACCGAGACACTGGAAACGCCCGACCTTCTGGCCGAAGCCGGAATTCAGTATTGCGCCGATTGGGTGGTGGATGACCTGCCGGCGACGCTGCGCACCAAACACGGCCCGATACTGACGATGCCCTATAGCGTGGAGCTGAACGACATCCCGATGATGATGGTCCAGCACCATCGGGCGGAGGAACTGTTCGACCGCACCGTCGCCCAGTTCGAACGCCTGTACGAGGAAGCCGCCGATCAGGGCGCCAAGGTCATGGGGCTTGCGGTGCATCCGTATATCAGCGGCGTGCCGCATCGGATCGCCTGGTTCGAGCGTGCGTTGAGCCACATGGCCAGCCGTCCGGGGACGCTGTTCTGGCAGGGGCGCCAGATCATGGAGTGGTACAAAAAGGCCGTGGCATGAACCCGCTGACCGTCTGGGGCACGCTGAGTCAGACCCAACGCGACGCGGCCTATAACAACTCCGCCCACGTCGCCGACAGCCCGGTTCTGAACGCCGCTCGGGAGGTTGCGTCGTCGGTGTTCCGCACCACCAATCCGCTGCACCTGGACCTGCGCTACGGCAAGCGGGAGCGCAACACCTGGGACCTGTTCCCGCAGCATAACCCTGACGCGCCCTGCATCGTGTTCATCCACGGCGGCTACTGGCAGCGCAACAGCAAGGAGCAGTTCGCCAACCTGATCGCCGGCCCCTATGCGCGCGGGTGGTCGGCCGGGCTAATGGGGTACACGCTGGCACCCGATGCCTCGCTGAGCGAGATCGTCGCCGAAATCAACGAGTCGCTGGACTGGCTGGCGGCGCACGGCCCGGCGCACGGCATTAACGGGCCGGTGGTATTGTCCGGCTGGTCGGCCGGCGGGCATCTGACGGCGATGTGCCTGGGTCATCCGCTGGTCAAGGCCGGGTTGGCGATTTCCGGCGTGTTCGAACTGGGGCCGGTGCGCGATACCTATCTGAACGACAAGCTGCGGCTGACCGAGGAGGAAATTGTCACCCTGTCGCCGATGCGCCTGCCGCCGGTGAACAAGCCGCTGGCGTTCGCCTATGGCACCGCCGAATTGCCGCCGTTGCAGTCCGACAGCCGTGATTTGCATGCCATCCGGGCGGCGGCACATATGCCGGGGGCTCTGATTCCGGTGCCGAGGGCCAATCATTTCACGATCGTGCATGAATTGCGGGACGCCGGTGGCATTCTGACCCGCAACCTGCCGTTGTTGCTGCCGGATAGGTAACGGTTCAGCCGCGCTTTCGCCATGCCAGCAGATGGTCGGCGGCGCGCTCCAGGTCGAACGCTGGCCGGTACGCGGTATCCGCGACGATCCGGTCGATCGCCATCGCCCCACGGTCATAGCCGGTATGGCTATCGACGTTCCAGGCTTCGCCCTGTGCCGCTCGGCGCCAGCGGAAGCCGGGCAGGCGGGACTGCAACACCCGGCACCAGTCTTCGGCTGTCGTGGCGTGTCCGGTTGCCAGATTGTAAAGGGTTCTCGGCGTCGAACGCATGCCGGCGAGCGTTGCCAGGCCGGCTGCGATATCGCGCGACAGGGTGTAATCGCCCCGCCAGGGCGGCCCCAGCACCGCCTCGGTGCCGGCATCCGCCAGATCCAGCGTTTGCAGCATCGGCGACAGGGTATCGCGCACGCCGGTTGCGTATTCCCACGGCCCGAACACCACGCCCAATCGAGCGGCCGTGAACGAGACGCCCCGGGTTTCGGCGATGCGGGGCAGGATGGACTCGGCGGCGAACTTGGTCAGGCCATAGAGGTTCACGGGCGCCGGCCGCAGCGCATCCTCGTCCATGACATCGACTTTGGCGGCCGAGGCGCCATAGACCGCGCCGGAACTGGGATAGATGAACCGTCTGACACCATGACGGGCGGCGGCGAGCAGGGTGTTCACCGCGCCGTCGATATTGACGGCGACGATGGTGCCGGGATCGGCGACCTCCCGCCGCGGCCCCGCGGTGATGACGGCACAATGGATCGTCGCCTGGATGGGGCGGATTGTCAGGGCGCGCGCCAGGTCAGTGTCCGACATGATAGTGCCATCGACCATCGTCAAATGTCCCGGCAGTGCCGCGAAGTCGCGGGCCGCGCG
>JAKBCJ010000078.1 GCA_021807975.1 Pseudomonadota bacterium
CGGCGCTGCTGCCGGTATTTACCGAACGGACCAACGCCGCGCGCGTGAACCTGGATCGGTTGCGGGCCATAGCAACAGAGGCCGCGGAGCAAAGCGAGCGGCTGACCGTTCCGGACATTCGTCCGGCCGGGCAACTTCATGATATTCTGCGCGATTGGCCGTCCGACCGTGCGCTGCTTGTCGCGCTGGAACGGGCCGGCGCGCAGCCGCTGGGGCGGGCCGAAGGTGCCTCCGGTCTGCTGATCGGGCCAGAGGGCGGTTTCGGGCCGCGCGACCGCACAGTGCTGGACCGTTGCCGCTTCGTGCGCCCGGTGAGCCTCGGGCCTCGCATCCTGCGGGCGGAAACAGCGGCAATCGCGGGTCTGGCCTTGTTGCAATCCCCGAGGTGTGGCTAGTACGCTGGTTTTAACAGTCAGGCGCACGTAGGGTCCGTTTCGGGCCAGCCCGTGCGCCGTGCCGCCCGATGGGTACCGTCCCACGGGCCGTCGCAACCGAAATACCTTGGGAACCCAATGTCCAATCCAGGAGACGCCGACGACACGCCGCTGACGTCGATAGAACAGATGGCCGCATACCTGTCGGTCGGCTGCAAACCCCGGGCCGAATTCCGCATCGGCACCGAACATGAGAAGTTTGGATTCCGTCACGCCGACCTGACCCCGCCCCCTTATCTGCCGGCGGATGGCCAGCCAGGCGCCATCCGCGACCTTCTGGCCGGCCTTGCCCGGTTCGGCGGCGCGCCGATCCTGGACCAGGAGAATCCGATCGGACTGAAGCAAGGCGCGGCCTCGGTATCGCTGGAGCCGGCCGGTCAGCTTGAGCTGTCGGGTGGGCCGCTGGAAACCTTGCACGAAACCAAAACCGAGCTGGAGGAACATTATCGCCAGGTGCGCTCGGCCAGCGAGGGCCTTGACCTGGGCTTCGCACCGCTAGGCTTCCACCCGATGGCGGCTCGGGCGGCGATGCCCTGGATGCCGAAGGGCCGCTATGCCATCATGCAGCGCTACATGCCCCTGGTCGGCAGCATGGGCCTGGACATGATGACGCGCACCTGCACGGTGCAGGTGAACCTCGATTTCGCGTCGGAAGAGGATATGCGGCGCAAGCTGCGGGTTTCCCTGCTGTTGCAGCCGCTGGCGACCGCGCTGTTCGCGAACTCCCCTTTTACCGAGGGCAAGCCAAACGGCTTCATGTCCTACCGGGCGCATGTTTGGACCGATACGGACAACCAGCGTTCCGGGATTCCGGCGGTCATGTTCGAAGACGGGTTCGGCTTCGAGCGTTATGCGGCCTGGATCATCGAAAACGTCCCCATGTATTTCGTCTATCGCGATGGTCATTACATCGATGTGGCGGGACAATCGTTCACCGACTTCATCGCCGGGCGCATTCCCGCTTTGGCGGGGATCACCGCGACCATGGGCGACTTCGCGGACCATGTGACCACGGCGTTCACCGACGTTCGGCTGAAGCGGTTCCTGGAAATGCGCGGTGCCGATGCCGGCCGGGCGGACATGATGATCGCACAGTCGGCGTTGTGGGTGGGCCTGCTTTACGACGATCCGGCCCTGACCGCCGCCGAGGCGCTGCTGCGCGGCGCGGGCTGGAACGACGCCGTGTCCGCCAGGGCGGCCGTGCCACGGATGGGCCTGGATGCGCCCTGGCGCGGCGGCAAGCTGCGCGACATCGTACGCGAAGTCGTGGCCATCGCGGCGGACGGGCTGCGTGCGCGCGGTTGCCACAATGCGGCAGGGGACGATGAGCGCGTTCTGCTGACCCCGTTGCAGGCTATCGCCGAAGGTGCGCCAACCCAGGCGGAATACTGGCTTGCCCGATACCATGGGGCATGGAACCGCGACGTCCGGCGGATATTCGCGGAAGCGGCGATCTAGCGATCTGCCAGCCGGTGGGGCTTCGACTGCTCCGGCCCCACCGGCTCCGGTCCAGCACACATGCCTTGCGATCTGTTGACCAACCCTCCATAAACCCGCTCCTGATGGCCATTACAGACGATATTCGCGGCGTTCTCGCACCACCGCACCCCGCCGGGCGCCCGTTCATCATGGGCGGCCTGATTGTTCTGATCATCGGCTTCGCGGTCGGCGCATGGCTGATCTGGCTGGGCCTGATCTTCACGTTGTTCTGCCTGTATTTCTTCCGCGATCCTGAGCGTGTACCGCCGCCCCGTCCGGGCTTGTTCCTGGCACCGGCCGACGGCCGCATCGTCTCCGTGACGATGGCCGCGCCTCCCCCCGAACTGGGCCTTGGTGGCGAACTCCGCTGGAAAGTCTCGATTTTTTTGTCCGTGCTGAATGTTCATGTCAACCGCGCGCCGGCCGATGGCGTCGTGACCCGCATCGCCTATCGGCACGGCGCCTTCGTCAGTGCCAGCCTGGATAAGGCCAGCGAACAAAACGAACGCAATGCCCTGGCGATCCGTTTGCCGAACGGTCAGGAAATCGCCGTGGTCCAGATCGCCGGACTGATCGCCCGCCGCATTTTGTGTTCAGTGCGAGAGGGCGACCCTGTGACGGCAGGCGCCCGATTCGGTATCATCCGGTTTGGAAGCCGCACGGACCTGTATCTGCCCGAAGGCGTCCACCCACTGGTGATCGAGGGTCAGACCATGATCGGCGGAGAAACAGTGATCGCCGAAATGGCGCCATGAGCGACCGCCCCGCGGTTTCTCCGATCCGCCGCCTGCGGCGCTACCGGCCGCGCCAGCGCAGGCGTCCGCGCTACAAGGGCCCGTCATTCAACCGGATGATACCAAACCTGATGACGATGCTGGGTCTCTGCGCGGGCCTGACATCGATGCGTTTCGGGTTGGAGGGCCGGTTTGGTGCCGCCGCGGTCGCCATAGCCGTGGCTGCCGTGATCGATGGTCTGGATGGGCGGCTGGCCCGTCTGTTGAAGGCAACCTCGCGTTTCGGCGCGGAATTCGACAGCCTTTCGGACTTTGTCTGTTTCGGGGTAGCGCCGGCGTTTGTGCTCTATTTATGGTCGCTGCAACGTGGCGGCGCTTACGGTTTCGCACCCTGCCTGATGTTCTCAGTCTGCATGGCGCTTCGGTTGGCTCGGTTCAACGCTTCGCTCGATAGCGCGCCCAAGCCAGCCTATGCGTACAATTTCTTTACCGGTGTCCCGGCGCCGGCTGGGGCGGCTTTGGCGTTATTTCCCCTGTTCATTGGCTTGGAGGGCCGGTCACTTGGCTGGCGATGGCTGGTGGAGTTCGCTCAGTTCCCGCTGTTCGACGCGGCGGTGCTGATCGGCACCGCGGTCTTGTTGGTTTCGACCCTGCCGATCTGGAGTTTCAAGAACTTTAAGGTTCGATCGGACTACGTGCTGCCAATGCTATTGGGAACCGGCGCGTATGCGGCGGTGGCACTCGCCGATCCCTGGGCCGCGCTGGCTGGCATTAGCGTGATCTACCTCGGGATGCTGCCGTTCAGCGTTCGCAGCTTCCGCCGGCTGCGTCGGGAAGCCGAAGCGCCCGGCGATGAAACCTAGGCAAACTAGCGCGGAACGGGCCGATCCTGTCATTCTATCCCCGCCGAAGTCTGCGGGCATTGGCCCGCGAGCGAACGAGGTATGGCGCCAAGGCGGCCGCGTTTCCCTGCCCCGTCATCATCGCCAGTGCTGAAGCCTGCATGGCCTCGGCCTTTTCGATGACCATGCGCTGATACTCGGCGGCGTCGCAGGTGCCCTGCGCCATCATCAACGTCCGGCGGTAGATCGTTTCCCAGGACGAAAAAGCCAAATGTATCATCATGGCCGGCAGATTGCGGGTGCGGTGTTTGCTCATGCGTCACACATGAGGCACAGCGGGCCGCTGTGCAAGCAAAGCCGCAACACGCGCCCGCGATCATCCATGAAAAGCCTATTCGGCGGCCTTCGCCGGGGCTTTCTTCGCGGCCGTCTTCTTCGCCGCGGGTTTCTTTGGGGCAGCCGGTTTGCGTGGCGCAGCCTTCTTCGGCGCGTCGCCCGACGCAGCCTTGGCCGGCGCCTTGGTCTTTCGCCCGCCCTTCGGTTTCAGCGCCTTGCCCTTTTCGGCGAGCAGCGCGACGGATTCGTCCAGTGAGATATCCTCCATCGCCACCCCGCGAGGCAGATTGGCGACGGTCTTGCCGTGTTGGACATAGGGCCCGAAACGGCCCTTCCGCACGGTAATAGGCTCCTTGTCGCCAGGGTGCGGACCGATCGTGCGAACGCTTGCCATTTTCTTTGCCAGCAAATCGACCGCACGGTTCAAACCCAGCGCCAGGACATCATCGTCCTTATCCAACGAACCGAAGATCGCGCCCATTTTCACATAGGGGCCAAAGCGGCCGATCCCGGCCTCGATCTTTTCCTTGGTCTCCGGATGCAGTCCGATTTCCCGGGGCAGCGACAGCAGCCCCAGCGCCTGCTCCAGCGTCAGGTTCTCGCCATCCATGCCGCGCGCCAGGGACGTCCGCTTTGGACGCAGCTTCTTGTCTTCGGAATTCTCACCCTGCTGTACGTACAGACCATATGGACCCCGGCGAACCGTGATCTGCTCGCCCGAGTCGGGGTGCAGGCCGAGTTCGCGCATGCCTTCCTTGAGGGTTTCGCCACCCTCCTCCCCCGCGTCGATGGCGAGGCGTCGCGTGTACTGGCACGTCGGGTAATTGGAACAGCCGATGAAGCTGCCATACCGTCCCAGCTTCAACCCAAGGCGTCCGCTGCCGCACGCGGCGCATACACGCGGGTCGGAGCCGTCCTCACGGGATGGAAAGAAGTGCGGGCCGAGTTCTTCGTCCAGCGCGTTGATGACGTCGGTGATCTTCAACTCGCGGGTCTGCTCGACGGCCTTGGAAAATTCGTTCCAGAAGTCGTGCATCACCTTCCGCCATTCCATCGAACCGGCGGAGATTTCGTCCAGCTTTTCTTCCAGGCCGGCGGTGAACCCGGTATCGACGTAATGCTCGAAAAAGCTGACCAGGAAGGCGGTCACCAGCCTGCCGCGGTCCTCCGGGACGAAGCGGCGCTTGTCCAGCTTGACATAGTTGCGGTCCTGCAGAACCGACAGGATCGAGGCATACGTGGAGGGGCGGCCAATGCCGAGTTCCTCCATTTTCTTCACCAGGCTGGCTTCCGAATAGCGCGGCGGCGGCTGGGTGAAATGCTGGCTTGCATCCACCTTCTGCCGCTTGAGCGGGTCGCGCTCGCTCATCGGCGGCAGCATGCGGTTGTCGTCCTCGTCGGCGGCACCCTCGGGCTTGTCGTCGGTGTCCTCCCGATACAGCTTCAGGAAGCCGTCGAACGCCACGATCGAGCCATTGGCGCGGAGTTTCAAACCCTTGCCGTCCGTGACATCGACGCTGACCTGATCCAGTTCGGCAGACTGCATCTGCGACGCGACGGCACGCTTCCAGATCAGTTCGTACAGCCGGCGCTGATCGCTGTTCAGGCCGCCCGCGACGCGTTCCGGCGTCCGCGTGACATCGGTGGGGCGGATCGCCTCGTGTGCTTCCTGGGCGTTCTTGGCCTTGCTGGTGTATTCGCGCGGCGCGGCAGGTAGATAGTCGGGACCGAACACGCCGCGGACATGGTCGCGGATGCCATGGATGGCTTCCTGCGCCATCTGCACACCGTCGGTTCGCATATAGGTGATCAGACCGGTGGTCTCGCCGCCGATATCGACGCCTTCGTAAAGCCCCTGGGCCAGCCGCATGGTCTGCTGCGCACCGAACCCGAGTTTGCGCGAGGCTTCCTGCTGCAAGGTGGAGGTCGTGAACGGCGGCGGCGGGTTGCGCTTGACTCGCCGCCGCTCCACGCTGCCAACGCTGAACGTCCCGGCTTCCACCGCGGCTTTCGCCGCCAGCGCCAGGGTTTCGTTGTTCAAGTCGAATTGATCGAGGCGTTTTCCGTTCAGGTGCGTCAACCGAGCGGTGAACGGGGCACCGCCGGGCGTCAGGAACAGCGCCTCGATGGTCCAGTATTCCCGCGCCTTGAAAACCTCGATCTCGGCTTCGCGGTCGCAGATCAGACGCAAGGCTACCGATTGCACCCGCCCGGCGCTGCGGCTGCCGGGCAGTTTTCGCCACAGCACCGGCGACAATGTGAACCCCACCAGGTAGTCCAGCGCCCGGCGGGCCATATAGGCTTCGATCAACGGCTGATCGAGTTCGCGCGGATGCTTGATCGCATACTGGATAGCGTTTCGGGTTATCTCGTTGAAGGTGATGCGATGGACGGTGACGCCTTTCAGGGCGTGCTTGTCGGCCAGCATCGCCTTGACGTGCCAGGAAATCGCCTCTCCCTCGCGATCCGGATCGGTGGCGAGATACAGGGTTTTGGCGCCTTTCAGGGCCTTGGCGATGGCGCCGACCTGCTTGTCGCCGCGCGCATCGGACTCCCAGTCCATGGCGAAGTCCTGCTCCGGCCGGACGCTTCCGTCCTTCGGAGGCAAGTCGCGAACATGACCGAAACTGGCAAGGACCGTGTAGCCGCCACCGAGGTAGCGGTTGATGGTCTTGGCCTTGGCGGGGGATTCAACAACGACGACGTCTGACATTGAACGATGCGGTATCCTACTCGAAAACGTCCGGCAAGAGTGCCACGCGGTTGCCCGGAAACGTCTGTAAACGCCCCGCCAACTCAAGTTCCAGCAAAACCGCCACTGTGACGGACGGCGACAAGTGGCAGCGCCGCACCAGATCGTCAACCATTGTCGGTTCGGGTGACAGCAAAGACAGCACGACAGAGCGGGCGTCCGAAGTCACCGGACCGGCATCGAACGGGAGTTCCGGTTCGGCGAAACCGGATTTGCGGGATGGATGGGCAGCGGGTTGCAGCGGCAGGTTGTCCAGTACGTCGGCTGCGGTTTCGACCAGCATCGCGCCCTGGCGGATTAAATCGTTGCCACCTCTCGCCCTTGGATCCAGCGGGGAACCGGGCACGGCAAACACCTCGCGCCCAGCCTCTTGCGCGATCCGGGCGGTGATCAAACTACCGGATTTGGGCGCCGCCTCCACCACCACCACGCCCAGCGACAGACCGGCGATGATGCGGTTGCGGCGGGGAAAGTGCCGAGCAAGCGGGACGGTGCCGATGGGAGACTCGGTGATCAGCAGGTGGGCTTCGGCGATGCGTTTGTGAAGGTCCGCATTTTCGGGAGGGTAGGGCTGGTCGATCCCACCGGCGATCACCGCGATCGTGCGGCCGGTTCGCATTGCCCCGCAGTGGGCCGCTGTATCGATGCCCCGGGCAAGGCCGGACACCACGGCGGCGCTGACGGCGAGTTCGGCGGCCAGGTTTTCCGCCATGCGTTGTCCGTTCGCCGAGGCGTTGCGTCCGCCGACGGCGGCGACACACCGACCGGCGGCGATTTCAAGATCGCCGGACAGGATCAGGCACGGCGGCGCATCGTCCATCATCGCCAGCAGGGGCGGGTAGCCGATGTCCCCCAGGAAGACCATGCGCCCGCCCAGCGCATCGGTGCGTTCCAACTCCCGTTCGGCATCGGCTTTGGAAGTGGTGCGCGGCGGCGTGGTCCGGCCCCCTGCCCTGGCCAGCCCGGGCAGGGCGTCCAGCGCGGCGCCGGGCCCGCGGTAGCGGTCGAGCAGGCGGCGATAGGTAATCGGACCGATCCCTTCGGTTCGGATCAGGCGAAGGTGGTCGATTCGATCGGACCAGCGTGACATGCTTTTGCATCCCCGGGGTGCCGCCGGCGGAAATACCAGCGGGCCAGATCAGGCACGTCCGGCCTTGCCGGCGCCGATACGGGGTTCGGTGCCGGCGAGGAGGCGACGGATGTTGGCCTGGTGGCGAACGAACACCAGCACGGCTATGGTAAAGGAAAGCTTAACGACGCTGAATTCTTCCAGAAAAAGGGCAACGCAAGGCGCGGCGGCGAAACCGGCGAGCGCGGCCAGCGACGACAGCCGGGCGGTCGCGGCAACAATCAACCATACGGCACAGGCGGCAACGCCTATCGGCCATGACGCTGCCAGCAGCACACCCAGACCGGTCGCAACGCCCTTGCCGCCCTTGAAACGCAGCCATATCGGGAACAGGTGGCCCAGCACGGCGGCCAGCCCGGCCAGCAGCGCGACGGCCGGATCATCCACATACTGCCGGGCGATCAGTACCGCCGCGGCTCCCTTCAGCGCATCCAGGACCAAGGTGGCCGCGGCCAGCCCCTTACGCCCGGTACGAAGCACGTTGGTAGCGCCGATGTTGCCCGAACCGATGGCCCGGATATCCCCTAGCCCGGCGGTCTTCGTCAGCAGCAGCCCGAAGGGAATGGATCCCAGCCCGTAGGCAAGGAGAACAATGAGGACCGTTGAAAGGCCTGCGGGCATCGGCGTTTCCATCTTCGTGGCTGTGTCATCGGATATCGTAACACAGGCGGATTTACTCTATGCCAGTCGCACGCAATCCGTGTTCAGAACAACCCCTCGATCTGTCCGTCCTGCCGCAGATAAATTGACTCCGCGGCTGGCACCCTTGGCAGTCCGGGCATGGTCATGATGTCGCCGCAGACAGCGACGACAAATCCGGCCCCCGCCGACAGCCGCACCTCACGGACCGGAAGCACATGACCGGTTGGGGCACCCATCGCCGAGGGATCCGCGGAAAAGCTGTACTGGGTCTTGGCGATACAGACCGGCACGCCGCCAAATCCCGCAGCTTCGAACGCCGTCAGCTTGTTTGCAACGGCATCCGGCACGGCGATGCCCGATGCGCCATAAATCTCCGTGGCGATGGTTCGGATTTTATCAGCGAGTTTCATGTTAAGCGGATACAGCGGCCGGTAAGCTGCCTGCTTTGCCTCTATCCGGCTCATGACGGCCCGGGCCAGGGCCTCGGCCCCAGCCCCACCATGCGCCCAGTGTCTACAAGAGATTGTCTCGGTATCAAGTTCGGCCATGGCGTTCCGGATCGCATCGAACTCGGCCTCGGTGTCGGAGGTGAAGTGGTTTACCGCCACCACCACCGGCAGCCCGAACTTCTCCAAATTCCCAACATGGCGGCGAAGGTTGGCGATACCGCGCTTGACGGCGTCCACATTCTCGGCCCCCAGCGCATGCCGGGCGACGCCGCCGTGCATTTTCAGGGCACGAACCGTTGCCACCACTACCGCGCAGGACGGTTTCAGCCCGGCCGACCGGCATTTGATGTCCAGAAACTTCTCGCCCCCAAGATCAGCGCCGAAGCCGGCTTCGGTCACCACCACGTCGGCCAGCTTCAGCGCGAGGCGCGTCGCCATGACCGAGTTGCACCCGTGTGCGATGTTGGCGAAAGGCCCGCCATGTACCAGTGCTGGCGAGCCATCCAGCGTCTGCACCAGATTGGGTGCGATCGCGTCCTTCAGCAGGACGGACATCGCCCCATCGGCTTTCAGGTCCGCGGCGGTGATGTGCTTGCCGTCGCGCGTCTGACCGACGATCATTTTGCCCAGCCGGCTCTGCAGGTCCGACAAATTGCGCGACAGGCAGAATACGGCCATCACCTCCGATGCAACAGTGATGTCGAACCCGTCTTCTCGCGGAAAGCCATTGGCAACCCCACCCAGGCTGCCAACGATGCCGCGCAGCGCCCGGTCGTTCATGTCCAGGCATCGACGCCAGGATATGCGGCGGGGATCGATACCCAATTCGTTCCCCCAATAAATCGAATTGTCGATCATCGCCGCCAGCAGGTTGTTGGCCGAGGTGATGGCGTGAAAGTCGCCCGTGAAGTGCAGGTTGATCTGGTCCATCGGGACCACCTGGGCGTAGCCGCCGCCCGCCGCGCCGCCCTTCATGCCGAAGCTGGGACCAAGGCTCGGTTCACGCAGACAAATGGCAGCGCGCTTGCCGATGCGGTTCAGCGCATCGCCTAATCCGACCGTCGTGGTCGTCTTGCCCTCACCGGCCGGGGTTGGACTGATCCCGGTTACCAGAACCAGGGCGCCGTCGGGCCGGGTTTCCAGCGAGTCGATGAAATCCAGGTCGATTTTGGCCTTATAGCGGCCGTACGGCTCCACTGCCGTATCGGGGACACCAAGCCTGGCCGCGATTTCCTGGATCGGACGCAGTTTGGCCACCCTGGCGATTTCCATATCCGGGTTCATGCCTGTGTGGTCCTTATTGGTTTCGCGCCGGGTTCCAACGGCACCTTGCGCATGGCCCTTGCCGCCCGGTTCGGGGTTGGAACAATCGATCATGCCGACGATAGCCAATGTGACTTTCGGTGAGAACGGGTAAACGACCATCGCCCGCAGATAGTCAGCCGATTTCAATGCGTGGACAAAGCACCGCTGGCGAGCCGCTTGAATGTCTCAGGCGGCTCGCCGCACGATTTTGTGGATCGTCCAGGCGACAGCCGCCAACCGGCGCGGCCATACCTCGCCCGCCCCGGGATGGATTGAAACGCCACCCTGACGCAGGATGCCTCAACACCGGAGGATACCCATGAATCTCACAACCGAAAAACACCCGGCCCTGGGCCGGCGCGGCATGGTTATAACCAATCATCCGCTCGCATCCGCGGCGGGGGCCGAGATGCTGGCAGCCGGCGGTAACGCGATCGACGCCGCCATCGCCGCGTTTTTCACCCTGACGGTGGTGGAGCCGATGATGGTCGGCATCCTGGGCGGCGGGATGGCGCATATCCGCCTGCCCGACGGCACCCACACGATCATCGACAACCAGAGCACGGCGCCCGCCGCCACCGGCCCGACGACCTATACCCCCGACCCGCATGCCCCACCCGGCACGATGGATACGATCGGGCGGAAGAACGCCGTGGGGCCAACGGCCGCCGCCGTTCCCGGCAACCTGAAAGGCTGGCTGGAGGCGCTCGATCGTTACGGAACATTCTCCCGTGCCGATGTGATGGAGCCGGCGATTCGCCATGCCAGCCGGGGCTTTCGGGTCACACCCTATTTGCATGAATGTGTCGCCGATTGCGCCGACGATCTAGCGCGCGACGCCGAAATTGCGCGCCTTTATCTGCCGGATGGCGCGCCGATCCAGGCGGGTGTCCGGCTGGTGACCAGCGACTATGCTGCCACGCTTCGCGATATCGCCCGCGACGGACCAGACCATCTTTATACCGGCCCGCTCGGCGACCATTACGCGGCCAGTATGGCTCGATCCGGCGGCTATATCACCAAGGCCGATCTGACCGGATACAGGACGATCACGCGGGAGCCGGTGCGGGGCACCTATCGCGGCTATGAAATCGTCGGTCCGCCGCCACCTTCGTCAGGCCCGCTGCACATCGTTCAGATGTTGAATATCCTGGAAGGCTACGACATCGGCGCGCTGGGCTTCGGCACCGTCGAAACCGTGCATCTTCTGGCGGAGGTTCTGAAAATCGCATTCGCGGACAGGGCGGCGGCCACCGCCGACCCGGCCTTCGTCAACGTGCCGATGGAAAAGATACTGTCCAAAGCGTACGCCGCCGAACGCCGCGCCCAAATCGATCTGAACCGGGCGCGGGCCTGGTCGGCACAGGTTGCCCCCGAGGGCTCCGCTTATACGACGCATGTCACGGTCGCGGATGCCGCCGGGCATGTCGTTGCCAGCACGCAAACGATCAACAGCCTGTTCGGCGCCCGCTATATCGTTCCGGGAACAGGCATGATCCCGAACAACTATATGCACGTCTTCGATCCTAACCCCAACCGAGCCAGTTCGGTTCAGCCGGGCAAGCGGGTGACGTCGTCGATGGCGCCGGTCATCGTTACGAAGGACGGGAAGCCGGCGTTTGCCCTGGGGCTGCCCGGCGGGCTGCGCATTTTCCCGTCGGTGATGCAGGCATTATGCAATCTGATCGACCACGGCATGACCGTGCAGCAGGCGGTCGAGGCGGCGCGGGTGTGGACGCAGGGCCATGCGCTGGAACTGGAGGACGGAATCTCCCAACCGGTGTTCGATACGCTGCGCGCGATGGGGCACGATGCCGTCCGCGTCGGCAACGTCGCTGGCGGCATGAGCGCGATCCGTTTCCACAACGACGGCACGCTGGAAGGGGCCGCCTGCTGGCGGGCCGACGGCACTCCGATCGCCCTCGGCGGCGGATTGGCCAGGTCTGGCGTTCGGTTCCGGCCGGAGGCGGGCCGAACCTAACTCATCAGCTTCTTCAGGTTCGCCGCGATCTCCTCCCCGGACTGGTCCGCCCGGACCGGCGCGATGAAAGCGCCGGTCGGGCTCATGAGGTACAGCACCGAACTGTGGTCCATCGAATAATCGTTCGGGCCGGTGCCGGTGCGGTGTTCGGCATAATAGACGCGGTATTCCCGGGCGATCTGGGCGATTTGGTCCGGCGTGCCGGTCAGGCCAACGATGTTGGGGCCGAAAGCGGCGGCGTATTGCTTCACCACGGCTGGCGTATCCCGCTTGGGATCGACACTGACGAACAGCGGCTGAAGGCGCGACGCGGCCGGCCCGAGTTTGTCCATCGCATCGGCGACGGCATTCAACGTCGTCGGGCAGACGTCCGGGCAGAAAGTGTAGCCGAAATACACCAGCATATACTTGCCGCGAAAATCCTTGTCGGTGACGGGTTTGCCGTCGCCGTTTTCCAGCGTGAACGGCCCGCCGATCCCCAAGGCGGCATTGCCATCGCCGTTGTTGTTCAGCCACATGAACCCGCCGGCACCAATCAGCAGGATGGCCAGCAGCAAGCCCATCAGTGCCAGCAGCAGGCGGTTCGGCTTAGTGGTGGTGTGCATGCGACGCTCCATGGCGTTGTTCGATAGGGTGCGCCTGGATGGCGCGAACCGCCGCCGCCAGATCGATCCTGCCGGCGCCGGGGCGGCGCACAGAACGGAGCCATCCGTTCGCGTCGATCAGGAATAAGGTTCCGGCAGCCTGATCCGGCGGCAATCCGGCCAGAATGACATAGGCATCTCCGGCCGCAACCCCCGTGGCCACGCACGCACCCGCTTCGGGACGCGGTGTGGACGATGCCTCATCAGGCACGGCCAAGGCGATGGTGCCCGCCGGGGGCCGTTCAAATTCCGCCGCCCCCAGAACGGCCAGCACGACATGCCCATGTAAACCCGACATCGCCGTGGCGGGCAGGCCATTGCAGGCGATCGGGCCGGACGGGGCGGGCACGGGTGCATCGAAAGCCGGATCGCGCTCGAACGACACCGCCGCGCTGTGCGCCCGGACGTAGTCGATCAGCGCCCACCGCCCCTCATCCGGAATAGTGGCCTGAAAGCCGGGCATAACCAATCCGCCGCCGGGACCGGCCCCCGGGTCTTCGATTCCATGTGTCAGCCACCAGAACATCTCACCGTCGGTATGTCCCCATATATGGGGCTGCGTCAGATTGGCCGGCCTTACGCGCAGCGCGGCGGCGGCCGGGCCGTTGCCCTCGCCATTCGGCCCGTGGCAGGCAACGCAGTACCGTGCGAACAAAGCCTGTCCCCGGACGATGGAGCCGGCCGAAAACGCTGTGGGCGAGGTTTGAAAGCTGGTCGGATAGGCCTCGGCGGTCAACAGGACGAACGAGGGTCCGCGCCAGATCAATGCCGCCATCAGCAGGATAAGCGCCGTCCAGCGGAAGCGCCGCAGCAGCAACGCGACAGCCATGAACAGGACAGAAGCGGCGATCAGGGCCGCGCTCATCAGCACCTCCCGCCGGAAATCCGCGTCCTCCTGGACCGTGACCAGGGTGAACTGCCAGGAGAACGGCCACACCGGCTGCTGGTGGATGCCCGGCACGGCGGAGGCCAGGAACGCCGCCGCGGTCACGATCGTCAGGCCGATCAGCGCCTCCGCGAGCGCGGACGCCATCAACTCCTGCCGGGCCCGGGTTCCGGCGGCGGCCACGCGGTCGGTCAGCCACAGACGGTTGATCGCGGCCAGCGCCAGCGCCAGCAGGAAAAGCACGATTTTCAACAGTGCGATGCGGCCGTAATCCGTGCCGAACAGCGCGGGAATGGCGCCGATCAGCGCT
>JAKBCJ010000079.1 GCA_021807975.1 Pseudomonadota bacterium
CGCAAGATCTGGGTCAGCCGCGTTCCCCAGGCCGACTTCGTCATTGTCATGGCCCGCACCGGCGAAGGCAAGCGCGCCGACGGCGTGACGGCGTTCATCGTGGAGCGCGGCACCAAGGGCTTCATCATCGAGCGTGAAATCCCGATGATCGGCGGCCAGCGGACCTATGAACTGGTGTTCGACGATTGCCGTATTCCCGCCAGCCAGATCCTGGGCATCGAAGGCAAGGGCTACGCGCCGATGCAGTTGCGCCTGACGGTGCGGCGCCTGCAGATGGGGGCCTGGTGCATCGGCATGTCCCGCCGAGCGCTGGATATGATGGTGGAACATACCAAACAGCGGGTGACGTTCGGGCAGCGGCTGGCTGACCGCCAGGCGATACAGTGGTGGATCGCCGATGCGGCGATGAAAATCCACGCTTGCCGGCTGATGGTCTATGACGCCGCCACCAAGGCGGATGCCGGCAAGGATGTCCGCACCGAGGCATCGATGGTGAAGCTGTATGGCACCGAAATGGCCACCGAGGTCGTGGATCATGCGATGCAGGCGTTCGGAGCCATGGGCGTGGCAAAGGAACTGCCGCTGCAACTGATGGCGCAGAAGGTCCGCACCATGCGGGTCTATGAAGGCCCCTCGGAAGTGCATCGCATGGCCATCGCCCGCCGCATCATCGGTAAATGAGCGAGCCTCGCGTCAAGGCGGGGCTGTGGGTCAGTATGGCGTTGCGTATGGGCAGCGCCGAGGGCCGTTACGGCGTCGTGGTTCGCAAGGGCGATCCCGACGCCGGCGGCGTGCTGGTCGTGCTTCGCAACGACAAGCAGGTTTCGGTTCTGTCGCAACTGCGGTCCGGCGACGGGGAACTCGCCTGGATGCGGGCGACCGGTCCAGGCCCGGTCGATGACACCACCGCCGACGCCTATATTGCTCGGCAGGTGAAGTTCGACCCCGATCTGTGGGTGCTGGAATTCGATGCGCCCGACCTGCTGCCGCCGTTCGAGGCGAAGCTGATCTAGCCAGCGGCATTTCCGTTGAAACGGCTGGGGTACTGTCCTATGTTGCGGTGCAACGGGGATGGAGGCGTCCTTTCCGATTTCGATCGAAAGGCATGCCGTTATGCAGGAACCTGATTTCTGGGCCACCAGCGCCGAAGCAATGGAACTGACCATCGCAGGCAACCGCCTGATCGCCCGCGAAATTGCCGGTCTCGTGGGTACAATCTGGCATCGTCTTGGGTCTGCGCTGACCGCGATGATGACCAGCGAGCATCGTCACCTCCCGCCGATCTGACCGACCAGCGAATAACACTTCATCCACCGGACCCGACCTTGGATTTAGGTCGTCACCGATTCACGAACCGCGACACCGCGCGGGACCCATGGCTCGCGTGGGAATCAGGCCGGCCGTTTTTAAGCCTGGCACCATCTGGTGAACGATCGGCGGTGTATCGCGGCAAAAGCGGATCATGTCCGCCTCCAGGGGTCGGCGTGCAATCACCAGCGTACAGGCATGAATGAACGCCAGATACTGCCCGTGCTTTGATGTGAATCCTCGTTGCGAATCAGCGGCGCTATACATCGTGGCCCTTAACAGCGGGGGATCATCGATGAACATGCGATACCTGGTTGATCGGAGCGGCCCCTGGCACAGATCCTGCTGGCGGCAGCGGCGAGGTGATCGCGGACAGCCTCTCGGTTGACGGATCGATGGCCTGGCGGACAGAGCGGCGCATCGCGCCAGGCAACCTGGAACTCGCGCTGAGCGAGGAGGCCCGCCGACTCCAGCCCGCAAGCAGTCGGGCAAGCAGACGGCGTTGCTGGTTGCCTCCGCCTGCTCCGCCCGAACTGAAGGATGCAATCGCTGAACACGGGGGCTGTTGGCTGACGCGGTGGTACGTGCCGCGGGTTGATAGCACCTAGGTCGCACGGATGGGGGTCGTGCTCGATGTCTATGCCGAACAGGGTTGATCCGATGCGTCCGGTGGTTTGGTTCGATAAAAGTCCGATACAGTTGATCGGCCAGATGCGCGAACAACTCCCGGCTGAGCCAGGTCAGCCGGAGCGTTAAGATTTTGAATATCGTTGTAATGGCACCGTCAATCTGTCCATGTTTTTGACACCGGCAGATACCGGCGCCATGTGAAGATGACGGATCGGCGAACCGCGCGATCCGAAGCACCGAAGTCGCGGCATCACACCGCCAAGGCAATGCGTCGGGCGCGCGCATCAAATAGAAGTTCGCGACGCAGAAGGGCCGCCAGAAGTTGGCCCGCACCTATTCAGATACCGCCAAAGAGCGGAAATCAGTGTGACGAGATACTATAGTACCGACTGGGCAATAGGGTTGGGAGCCAACACCCTGGCAATTCGGTCTCCCTTCGCGTACCGTCCCGTGGTCCGACCACGGCAGCCGCGCGATGTGTCCGATCGGTTCCAAGAAGCCTCGGAAAATGAAAATGCCCCGCTTGACGCCGATTTCAGCAGCATGTTAGCGTTCCGGCAGATGATTAGTCTGGTCTGGCCACGGTGACATACTCGATCTTTGTTCCGCCTCCGTATAACGCCATAACATTGTGAGGCGACGGATATTGTTATCCATTCGCAATATTTTGTTGTGCTTCGTTTGGATGGAGATTGGAGAGAGAAAGGTGAGGTCCCGGTTCCAGGTCCGCGCTGCGGTCGGATGCGGGTGGGAAGGTTGATTGGGCCGGTTTGTTTTACGCCGATGTCTTCGGGGTCAACCATTCCGTAGTGATAATATGCCAGTTTCGGGTGAGGAAAATCAGATGGCAAAGCAGATCAATTGTGTCTTCGGCGTCGATATCGATGCTGTCGCCGGATGGCTTGGTTCTTACGGCGGGGAGGATTCGCCGTCCGACATTCAGCGCGGCATGTTCGCGGGGGAAGTGGGAACGCCGCGGTTACTCAAGCTGTTCGAAAAATTCAACATCAAGGCAAGCTGGTTTATCCCTGGCCATTCGATCGAAACCTTTCCCGAGGAGACGCGCCTGATCGCCGCCGCCGGGCATGAGATCGGCGCGCACGGCTACTCTCACGAAAATCCCGTGGCGATGACACGCCGGCAGGAAGAAGATGTACTCAAGAAATCGATCGAACTGATCGAGAAATTTTCCGGCAAAAAGCCGCGCGGCTATGTCGCCCCCTGGTGGGAAATGTCGAATTCCACCGCGGAGTTGCTGCTGCAGAACGGCTTCCGGTACGACCACAGCCAGTCTTACCGGGACTTCGTCCCATTCTATGCCCGGGTTGGCGATACCTGGACTAAGATCGACTACTCGAAGACCGCCGCCGAGTGGATGCACCCGCTGCAGCGCGGCAAGGAAGTCGATCTGGTCGAAATTGGCGCGAACTGGTATGTGGATGACCTGCCGCCGATGATGTTCATCAAGAAGTCCCCCAACAGTCACGGTTTCGTTAATCCGCGCCATCTCGAAGAAATGTGGCGCGACCAGTTCGACTGGGTGTACCGCGAAATGGACTATGGGGTGTTCCCGATCACTATCCATCCGGACGTCAGCGGTCGGCCCCAGGTCCTGATGATGCTGGAGCGTCTGATCGGCCATATCAACGCCCATGACGGCGTCCGCTGGATGACGATGGAAGAGGTTGCCGAGGATTTCCGGCGCCGCCACCCGTTCAAAGCAGCGTAGCAGGCGCGCGGAAGAAGCCGGGCCGGGGGCGGGGGACCAGCGGATGTGTGTGCTGTGCGGGCAGATGTTCAGCGAAATCCACTGGTCCGAGCGCGCGCTCGATCCTGAGCTGGTTACAAGCGGGGATGGGGAAACAGCGCGCCGGCAAAACCGGCATGCCCGCACCCGGCTGATCGGCAAAGTGTTTGCGCACTACGGTCTGGACGTTAGCGACGACTGGAGCGCGACCAACTACGTCGTGGGCAACCGCAAGGGGACACAACAGGTCGTCGCCAGTCTCGCGGAACTGTGGCCCGCGGCCGGCCGGATGGCAGGACGGCCGCTCGATCCACTCGACCCGGCCTTGCTCGAACGGTTGCGGGACACCGGCGCGTGACGGGGGACCGCCGCCGCGCTGTTACCGTGCTGACGGGCTTTCTCGGCAGCGGTAAGACCACCCTGCTCCGACGCTATCTCGCCAGCCAGGGGGACGACGGCATCGCCGTCATCGTCAATGAGTTCGGTGCCGTCGGGGTCGATCACCATCTGATCCGCATGGTGGAGGAGAGTTCCGTCCTTCTGCAAGGCGGCTGCGTTTGCTGTACCCGTCGGGACGATCTCGTCCAGACACTGCGCGAACTGCTTGACCTGGAGCAAAGTGGCGCGCTGCCGCCGCTGCGGCAGGTTGCAATCGAAACCAGCGGGATCGCCGACCCCGTACCGGTGCTGTTCACGCTTGCCACCGATCCGGTGCTGAGGCATCATTTCGCTCCCGCATCCGTGGTCGTCACCCTCGATGCATTGAACGCCGCGGCGCAGATCGACAGGCAGCCGGAAGTCCGCAAGCAGATCGTCGCGGCGGACCGGGTGGTGATAACCAAGGCGGATCTTGTGCCGCGCGACGCGATCGGGCGCTTCAGGGTACGGGTGCGCCAGCTTAATCCGACAGCGAAAATCACTGTCTCCTGCCAGGGCGACGGCTTCGACGTGCTTCTGCCGGCAACCGGCATCGACCGTGCGGTTGGGCTCCCGCCCGGCTTAGGCGCGGCCGAACCCCACGCCGGCGTGCAATCGACGGCGCTTGGGTTCAGCGGCCCGCTGGACTGGCCGGCCTTCGGGGTCTGGCTTGGGATGCTGCTTCAAGCACACGGTCCGGATGTGTTGCGCATCAAGGGGCTGCTGGATATCGGCGACGCCGGACCGGTGGCCATGAATGTCGCGCAGCATGTGGTTCATCCGCCGGAGCATCTGCCGGACTGGCCAGAGGGCGCACGCGATTCGTTCCTCGTTTTCATCACCCGTGGGATCGATCCGGCGCGGATACGCGAATCGCTTCAAACATTCCAGCATGCCGGCGGTCGGCCGGCGCTTTCCGTGACAAGGCTTTCCTGATGCCGGCTGCTAAAGCACAGACTTCCCTTCCTCGCGTCACGGTCTTCTCGACCGGCGGGACAATCGCCTCGATACCCAGTGGGGCCAGCGCCGCATCCCCGGCGCTGACCGCGGACCAACTCGTTGCCGCCCTGCCGCAACTGGACAGCGTTGCACGGATAACCGCGATACCGTTTCGCCAGGTTGCCTCGTCGGAACTGACACTTGGCGATATGATCGCGCTGGCGGCCGAGATCGAACTGGCCGTGGCGGGCGGTGCCGATGGCGTGGCCATCACCCAGGGTACCGACACGCTGGAAGAGACTTCGTTCGCGCTGCAACTGCTGTACGGCGGCGAAGCACCCGTCGTGCTGACCGGGGCTATGCGCAACCCCGCGCTGCCTGGCGCTGATGGGCCGGCGAACCTGCTGGGTGCCGCGCAGCTTGCCGCAAGCCCGGTGGCGCGCGGACTCGGGGCACTGGTGGTTTTTAACGACGAAGTGCATCTGCCGCTGTTCGTTCGTAAGACCCACACCGCGAATCTGGCGACCTTCCGCTCCCCCCTGACCGGCCCGATCGGCTGGATTGTCGAGAACCGGCCGCGCATCGCGCTGCGGCCTTCGGTACGCCATGCCATCCGGCTGTCAGCCTCGGCGCAGGCAATACCGCAAGTGGCGCTGTTGAAAGCAGCCATCGGCGACGACGGCCGGCTGCTGCCATCGATCGTTTCGATGGGATACCGTGGCCTGGTGCTGGAGGCGATGGGCGGCGGCCACGTGCCGCGCGCCATGGTCGCACCGCTGGCGGACCTCGCCCAGCATATACCGGTCGTATTGACGTCTCGGACGGGGGCGGGAGAGGTACTGCGCGGCACGTATGGTTTTCCCGGGTCGGAAACCGATCTGCTGGCACGCGGCCTGATCCACGGCGGCATCCTGGACGGCCCGAAAGCGAGGGTGCTGCTGGCGCTTTTGCTGGCGTCGGATGCGCCGCGTGAAACAATCGAAACAGCGTTTTCATCCATCGGCACCCCGGGCACGGAATCCGCTTTCCGCTGGCCCGCGCCATGAGTCAGATACAGGCTCCGTCCGCTCCGGTGCTGGACCTTGCCGCTATCGGCAAGCGCTATGGCGCCACCGTGGCGCTGCGAAACGTCTCGCTTAGCCTGCACGCAGGGGAGATCTGCGGTTTGCTGGGCGAGAACGGTGCCGGAAAATCGACACTGGTGAAAACGCTAAGCGGTGTCGTCGCGCCGGATACCGGAGAAATGCTGGTCGGAGGCAGGCCCTACCGCCCGCACACCATCCTGGACGCCCGCGCCCACGGCGTTGCAACTGCGTTTCAAGAGCTGAGCCTTGTGCCGACTCTGTCGGTCGCGGTGAACATGTTCCTGCCGAAGCCCGGTATCGACGCGCTTGGAATGGTCGCCAGGAAACGGATCGAACGCGAGGCCGAGGCTATCCTGTCCGCCCACGGCATCGACGATATCGCTCCGGGGACGCTGGTGGGCGATTTGTCGCTGGGTGTGCGCCAGCGCCTGGAAATCGTCCGCGCGATGTGGCGAAAGCCCCGTATCCTTCTGCTGGACGAACCGACAGCCGCCCTTTCCGACCGCGAATGGCTATTTAACCAGGTCGCCATCGCAATCGGCCGCGGCACCTCGATCCTCTACATCAGCCACAAGCTCGATGAAATTCGCCGCCTGTGCCGCCGTTGCATCATCCTGCGCAACGGGCAAAAAGTGCTGGATGCCGAAGTCGCGGCCATGAGCGACGACGAAATCTTCAGCAGCATGGCCGGCCGGTCGGTGGTGGAGACGTTCGTCCGAGCGCCCTCCGCCGTGCGTCCCGGCGCCCCGGCGCTGCGGGCGACATCGCTTCGCGGTTCGGGCGTGGACGACGTCGGCTTCACGCTTGCTCAGGGCGAGATCCTGGGCGTGGCGGGCCTGGAAGGCCAGGGACAGTCGTTCCTGTTCAAGTCGCTCGTAGGCCTGAACCCGCTCCGCTCCGGCTCGATCGAGGTACTCGGCACACCGGTCGGATTAACCTCGCCGCGTGCCGCGCTGCGGGCCGGCGTCGTACTGGTGCCAGAGGAGCGTAAGACCGAGGGAATCTTCAAGGACCTGACAACAGCGGCGAATATATCGCTGCCGGCGGTCGGGCAGGCCAGCCGGTTCGGCATGCTTCGGCGTCGCCTCGAACGGGAATTGGTGCAGCGGGTAACGCCGGCGGTCGATCTCGCGGCCCGGTACCTGCCGCTCGGTATCGCATCTCTCTCCGGCGGCAATCAGCAGAAGGCGGTTCTCGCCCGGGCCCTGATTACCGGCGCGCGCTGCCTGCTGCTGTTCGATCCGACTCGTGGCGTCGATGTCGGGGCCAAGCAAAGCATCTACCGCATGATCCAACAATTCGCCGCTGGCGGCGGAGCGGTGCTGTTCTACTCCACCGAACTGGATGAGCTGGTGCATCTGTGTGATCGCTGCCTGGTCGTCTATCGCAACCGTATTGCCGGCGAGGTCCCGAGCGAGCGGCTGTCGCAGGAGCTGATCCTGTCGATCGCATCCGGTCATGCCGCCCCGCCCCCCGATGCGGGCGCGCCCGCGGAACTGGTGAGTTAGATGTCGCCGTCCTTTATTTCCGCATGGTTCCGCCGTGCATTGACCGGCGGCCCGACGCTGGTCGCGGTGCTGCTGTTCGCGCTGATGTTCGGCATTTATGCCGAACGCACATCCGCCGCGACGACCCTGTTCGGCATCGCAAACCTGCTGAACGACGCGATCGTTCTGGCGATCGCCGCCGCGGGCGTAACGCTGATCGTCCTGACCGGAGAATTCGACCTTTCCGGCGTCGGGGTGATCGCGATTACCAATTGCGTTGTCGCGACCACCAGTACCTCCGGCGACTACGGGTGGCTGTCCAGCCTGGGCGTGGTGCTGGCGATCGGCGCGGGTGTGGGCCTGATCAACGGGCTTCTGGTTGCCAGACTTGGGCTGCAATCGCTGGCGGTGACGATCGGCACCATGATCGGCTGCGAAGGCGCCGCCCTGCTGATCCTGCCGGCTCCTGGCGGAGAGGTCGCGGATGCGATCGCCAACGACCTGACCGGCAACCTGTTCGCGGTGGTCCCCGTGGCGGCGGTCATCCTGGTCTGTCTGTGCGTCGCGTGGCTTGTGTTCAAGCGAACCCGGCTTGGCATCGCAGTCTTTGCGATCGGTGCCGATGCGGCGGCTGCCCGGCTTTCGGGAGTGAACGAGCGGCGGACAAGGCTGGCCGCGTTCGTGATCGCCGGGCTCTGCTATGCCGCCGCCGGTTATATGCTGAGCGCGCAGACCGGGACCGGCGACCCGCGGGCAAACGATTCGCTGCTGCTGTTCATGTATGCCTCTGTCGCCATCGGCGGCACCTCTTTGATGGGGGGACGGGGCGGCGTGGCCGGCACAATCGTCGGCGCCGGGATCCTGACGGTGATGCAGAAGATGCTGTTCGCGCTTGGCGTCGCCGAATTTTACACCGAGGTGTTCAACGGAGTCATAATGATCGTCGCGCTGCTCATCGGTAACGTGTCGGCGGCACTTGCGCAGCAGATGCGCCGGCGGGCGGCATGAGCGAAACGTCGGTTACCGACGCCCCGGCCGCTGCGCGACGCCGCTGGGTGTCGCCGGAGATGGTGCCGGTGCTTGGGGTATTCGTCTGCACCGTGCTGCTGACGATCATCATCGCGTTAGCCAGTCCGGGCGCGGTTCTGCTGGTCCAGGTTTCCTCGATCCTGGTGTCCGCGATCTTCCTGGCCGTCGCGTCGTTCGGACAGGGGCTGACGATTCTGCTCGGCGGCATCGACCTGTCGATCGGCGTCGTCATGGGGCTGGGCGGAATGATGATCTCCGGCCTCACAAACGGATCCAACGACGCGTTGGTATGGGCACTTCCGGCGACACTCGCTTTTTGCGCCGGGATCGGGCTGGTTAACGGCGCCGGCATCGCCTTGGCCGGCATTCCGCCCTTCATCATGACGCTTGCATCGGCGACCAGTTTCTTCGGCCTGGGACTTGGTTTCAGCGGCGGGGCCGCGCAGGCGCCCGTAGCCCCGGCGCTGGAGACACTCATGAGCGCGCACGCGCTTGGCGTGCCGTGGCCGATCTGGCTGCTGTTCGCCTTCGCAGTGATCGCGATCGCCTTCCAGAACGGCAGCGTCGTGGGCCGCAAACTTTATGCGCTTGGCAGCAGCCCCGGGGCCGCGCGCGTCCTGGGCCTGCCGGCCGCCGGCCTGACAATCGCCGCCTATACCATCAGCGGGCTTTGCGCGGGAATCGCCGGACTTCTGATCGCCGGATATTCCTCGGCCGCGACCCTGAACATGGGCAATCCGTTTTTGCTGCCGACAATCGCCGCTGTGGTGATCGGCGGCGCCCGCGTCACGGGCGGGCGGGGCATCTATCTCGGCACACTCGCGGGAGCGCTGTTCCTGAGCACACTGGAGACGCTGATTACCGTCCTCAGCCTGTCGCAAGGACTGCGCGACCTCATCCAAGGTGCGATCATCATCGTTGCGCTGATCGCACAGAACAGCCGTGCGAGCAGAAGTTGAGGCCGAGCTGCTCACGGGGATACGCAACACTGAAGGGAACATATTCATGAAGTTATCGACCAGATTAAAATCCGCCTTGTGCGGCGCCGGAGGGCTGCTAGCACTTGCTGGCGCCGGCCCGGTCCATGCCGCGGACAACCACTACAAAGTGTTCCTGGACATGAGTTACAGCGGGAACATCTGGCAAGCCGCCGCTGCCAACGGGATCAAGGCTCTGGCCGAGACCGCACCCTATGACAAGCAGGTCACGTTCAAGACCGTGATCTCCGGCACCGACGTCCAGCACCAGATTTCCGATCTGCAGAGCATGATCGCCGACGGCGCCAACGCAATCATTCTCTATCCGCTCTCGCCGACGGCACTCAACCGAGTCATCCGGCAGGCCTGCAACCAGCACGTCCTGGTGTTTGCATACGACAGCACTGTAACCGAACCCTGCGCTTACAATGTCAGCGCCATCACCGCCCGCTATGGCGCCAACTCGGCGCAATGGATGGTCAACCAGATGGGCGGCAAGGGCGAGGTGGTGATCAATCACGGCGTCGCCGGAACCTCGGTCACCAAGACCTACGATGCGGAAGCCGTTGCCGTCTTCAGCAAATATCCCGGCATCAAGGTCGTCGGAGAGTTCTACGGCAACTGGAACGATGCTACCTCGCAGGAAGGCGTCTCCCGCATCCTGGCCGCGCATCCCAACCTGAATGCCATCTGGACCGTGGACGGAACTTACGGCTCGCTGGAGGCGGTTATGAAGAACCGGCCGAACCAGCTTGTGACCATCTCGGGCCAGTCGAACAACGGCTACCGTCTTCTGATCGCCAATAAAGCCATGCAGGACAAGGGCTTGAAGGGCCTCTCCTCCAGTTCCGGCCCGGCGGTCGGCCCATACGCTTTCAAGGTGATGATGGAGGTTCTGACCGGCAAGCTGAAGCTGGAACACCACAACGTCCAGTATCCGCTGCCCTGGGTTCCTTATCAGGACGTTAAGATGTGTTCGGGCGACAGGTTCGTCGATGGCTGCAATGCTTTCCCCGAGGGCAAAGTTCCGCCGCTGTTCATTGACACCGCCATGGATGGGGCGCTACTGCCGGAGCTTAGCCTGCAGTCGATTCAGGAGGGCAAGGCAACGCCAGGTGCGACTATGCAGGCGCTGTCGTCGGTGGCGTATGCAGGCAACCTGCCGGGCATCAACTGTGGTGACTGCAAGGCGTCGCCCGATGCCATGGAGCCCGACCTTGTTAAGCCGATCCCCGTTCCGAAGTAAGTTGATTGCCCATTGCTGCCCGGCCGCTTTCGTAGCCGGGCAGACGAATTGCCGGCCTTGCGGGCGCTTGCCCCAAGGCCGGTGTCGGTCGGCCGCGAAGCCCTCAATAGCTCCGCAGGCATTGTCCAACTGATGGAACGGCCCACGTCCGCGGTCACTCAGACGACCGTCACCCGTATCCAGGAAATGATTCGAAAAGGGGATTTATCCCCCCGGGATGTGCTGCCGCCCCAACGCGTACTGTCCGAACGCCTGAACGTGAGCAGAAGCTCGCTGCGCGAGGCGCTGTCGGTTCTTGAGACGGTTGGGGTGCTTCGGACAGAGCCGCGCCGCGGAACGTTCGTGGCCAGCGCAAGCGATGAAGTCGCGGATTCCGGGGCCTGGCGTTTCGCGCAGCGCTACTCCCCGCCCGAGGTTTATCAATTCAGGTTTGTAGTGGAAGGCTATGCCGCTCGGCTGACCGCCCTGCGGGCTTCGCCGCGCGATCTGACCGCGCTGAACCGCAATCTGGACAAGTTTAAGGAAGCGGTTCGCAAGGAAGATCTGGCGGCGACGTCGCGGCTGGATTTCGAGTTCCACAGCCGGATCATGCGCGTGTCGGGAAACCGGATGTTTGCCGCGGTTCATGGCAGCTACGGCGCGGTGATGCTGGAAAGCCAGAAACTGCCGCTGAATCGCCGCGAGCGTCTATGGGAGCCTGTGACGGAGCACGAGAACATCCTGCAGGCGATCGAGAAGCAGGATCCGGACGGAGCGGTCTATTTCATGCACGTTCATATCCTCCGAGCCGCCAACCGCGTCGGCATCGAATTGACCGACAAGGTCGCCTGACTCGATCTGCTTTGCCGCCTAAGGCTATCTACCCACGGATGCCGACTGTGAAACCGAACGGCACAGGCAACCCGCCCCCCGTTGAGAACATGGTCCGTGAATGCCGCGCTGGACAGGATCGCTTAAAGCGGCGGCGGGCTTACTTTGGATTCATCGTTGCGCGCAGGGCTTAGGTCAGCCGACCGTCCCGCAACGTCACCGTCCGGTCCATCCGCGCCGCCAGCTCCGGATTGTGCGTCGCCACCAGCGCCGCCAGCCCATGATCGCGCACGATCGCCAACAGTTCGGCGAACACCGCCTCGGCGGTCGCGACATCCAGATTGCCGGTCGGCTCATCCGCCAGCAGCAGTTTCGGCCCGTTCGCCAGCGCCCGGGCGATGGCGACGCGCTGCTGCTCCCCGCCCGACAATTTCCCCGGCAGGTGCCCCAACCGGGACGCCAGCCCGAAGGTGGTCAGCAGGCTTCGGGCACGCTCCTCGGCTAAACGGCGGGGCTTTCCCGCGATCATCTGTGGCAGGACGACGTTCTCCAGCGCGGTGAACTCGGGCAACAGGTGATGGAACTGATAGACGAAGCCGATGGTGTCGCGGCGGATCGCGGTGCGCGCGGCATCCGGCAAGCCGCCGGCATCACGGCCCTCGATCAGCACCGAACCACCATCCGGCCGGTCCAGCAGGCCAGCGACATGCAGCAGCGTGGACTTCCCTGCCCCGGACGGCGCCACCAAGGCGACGATCTCCCCAGCGCGCACCGACAGATCGGCGCCGCGCAGCACCGGCAAGTCGCCGGCATCGCCGCGATAAACCCGGGAGACGGCGCGCAGAACCAGGGGGTTATTCATGCCGCAGCGCCTCCACCGGGTCGGTTCGAGCGGCGCGCCAGCTTGGATACAGTGTCGCCAGCAACGACAGGATCAGGCCCAGCGCGACGACGCGGATCACGTCCGCCCAGTCGATAGTGTTCGGCAGTTCGGTCAGCATGAACACCGAGGCATCGAACACCCGGCCGCCGGTGATCTGTTCGACGAAGTGTTGAATGGCGTGGATGTAGTGGCAGAACACCACACCGATGACGGTGCCGATCAGCGTGCCGGTGACGCCGACAAAGGCGCCGCACATCAGAAAGATGCGCAGCACCGCGAAGCTGGAGGCGCCGATCGTCCGCAGCACGGCGATGTCGGCGCGCTTGTCCTTGACCAGCATGATCAGCGACGACACCACGTTGAACGCGGCGACCAGCACGATCATGCCCAGGACGATGAACATCGTATCCTTCTGCACCTGCAGGACGCCGATGATGGTGTCGTTGGCGTGCCGCCAGTCGCGAGCATACACTTGCCGGCCGAGCAGCATTGGCCCCAGTTGCTTGCCGACTTCCCTGACCTGATCGGGATCGCGCAGCCTGATCTCGATTCCGGTGACCGCGTTCGGCTTCTGGAAGAACACCTGCGCGGCGGGCAGCGGCAGAAACACGACACTGCTGTTATAGTCGTTCAACCCGGCGTCGAAGATCGCCACCACCTTATAAGCCCGCACGCGCGGGATGGTGCCGAACGCGGTCGCTGCGCCCTCGGGCGAGATGACCGTCAGAGGCGACCCGACCCGCAGCCGATAGGTGCTGGCAAGGCCGATACCGACGACGATGGCATCGTCCCCGGTAAAGTCGTCCAGCGATCCGGCCAGGATGTGGTCGCTGATCGGATGCAGCGCCCGCAGATCGTCGAGGCTGATGCCGCGCACCAGCCCGCCGCGCGCGCCGCCGCCTTCGGTACTGAGCAATGCCTGCCCATCCAGCACCGGTGTGGCCGAAACAACGTCCCCGATGCCGCGGATTTGCGCGACCAGCGGCTGGTAGTTGTCCAACTTCTGGCCAGCATAGGCCTCGATCGTGATGTGACCGTTCACCCCCAGGATGCGGGAGACGAGTTCGACCTGAAAGCCGCTCATGACCGAGGTGACGACGATCAGCGTCGCCACGCCCAAGGCAATGCCGATCAGCGAGAAGATGGCGATGATCGAGACGAACCGCTCGCCCTTCCTGGCACGCAGATAGCGTCCAGCGACCATGCGTTCGAACGGGCCGAACATCAGGCGCGCCGCTTGCCCGACACGGGGCGCGAAATCACGCCGCGCCGCACAGTTTCAGCGCTTCTTCCACCGAAACCTCGACCCGCTCGCCGGTCGCCCGGCGTTTGAGTTCCACTTTGCCGGA
>JAKBCJ010000540.1 GCA_021807975.1 Pseudomonadota bacterium
CCGGCGCCACCATTGTCGGTCGCCATCCTGGCCACCGCTTCGCGGATCATCAGGAACGGCGCGCGCACGTTGACCGCCAGGACCATATCCAGCGTCGCCGCTGTCACGGAATCGATCTTGCCCATCGGCCCCGGCGTTCCGGCGTTGTTGACCACCGCCGTCACCGGCCCAAGCTGTTCATCGACGGTGCGATACAACGCCAGGATCGCGGCCTCGTCCGCCATCTCCGCCCGCACGGCGATCGCCTGACCGCCGGCGGTTCGGATATCCGCGGCCACCTTGTCCGCCAGTGCCTGGTTCGACTGATACGTCAGCGCCACCGCGTAACCGCGGGCCGCCGCCAACCGGGCGATCGCCTCGCCGATGCCTTGGCTGCCACCGGTCACAATCATCACTTGCCGCATAACGCTTTCCCCCTTCTTTTGCCCGTTCATTCCCGTATCATCCGGTCCTAACAAACAGACAACCCGGAGGATGCGCCAGTGCTAGGTTTGATGCAGTCGCAAGGACTGATGATTTCGTCGATCCTGACCCACGCGGCGCGGCACCACCCAACCGGAGAGGTGGTATCCCGCACGCACGAAAACACCACCCACCGCTACACCTGGAAGGATGTCGAAGCCCGCTCCCGCAGGCTGGTCCGCGTGCTGCAGAAGCTGGGCGTCGCGGCGGGCGACCGCGTCGGCACATTGGCCTGGAACGGTTACCGCCACCTGGAAGTTTATTACGCGGCACCGGGCATGGAGGCGATTTGCCACACCATCAACCCGCGCCTGCACCCCGACGACATCGCCTATATCGTCAACCACGCACAGGACAAAGTCCTGTTCGTGGACGCCAGCTTTGCCGCCCTGGTCACCACCATCGCGCCGCAGGTCGCCGGTACCGTGAAGACGGTTATCATGCTGACAGCGCCGGAAAACATGCCGGAGGTGACTCTGGCGCCCGGGATGACGCTGGCCTGCTACGACACCCTGATCGACGAAGCCGACGAGGATTACGTCTGGCCGCTGTTCGACGAAAACACCGCCAGCGCGCTGTGCTACACGTCCGGCACCACGGGCCGGCCGAAGGGCGTGCTGTACAGCCATCGCTCCACATGGCTGCATGCCTATGCAACCGCCCTGCCCGATGTATTGGCGATCAAGTCCACCAGCCGGGTTCTGCCGGTGGTGCCGATGTTCCACGTCAATGCCTGGGGCATGCCCTACGCCGCCGCGCTGACCGGGGCGTCCCTGATCTTGCCCGGCCGGCACCTGGATGGCGCCAGCATGGCCAATGTGCTGAACGCCGAACGGGTGACCTTCACCGCCGGCGTCCCGACCGTCTGGCTGGGGCTGCTGCAATACCTGCGCTCCAGCGGTGAGAAGCTGCACACGGTCGAACGCATCATGACCGGGGGCTCCGCCGCACCGCCGCTGCTGATCGAGGCGTTCCGCGACGAATACGGTATCGCGGTGGAACATGGCTGGGGCATGACCGAACTCAGCCCCGTCGGCACATATAACGCGCCGAAGCCCGCCCAGGCCGGCCTGACCAAGGACCAGGCGGCGGCGCACATGCTGAAACAGGGCCGCATCCTGCCCGGCATCGACATGAAGATCGTCGATGGGGAGGGTAAGGAACTGCCATGGGACGGCGTCGCGTTTGGCGACCTGATGGTCAGGGGCCCCTGGATCGCCAGCGGCTATTATGGGGAACCGCCGAACAGCGCGCTGGACAAGGACGGTTGGTTCGCCACCGGCGACGTGGCCACAATCGACCCGGACGGATTCATGGAAATCACCGACCGGTCGAAGGACGTCATCAAGTCGGGCGGCGAATGGATAAGCTCCATCACGCTGGAGAACATCGCCGTCTCCCACCCCGACGTGGCGGAGGCAGCGGTTATCGCGGCGCTGCACCCGAAATGGGATGAACGCCCGCTGCTGCTGGTGGTCGCGGCGCACGGCAAGACGGTCGATCCCGCGTCCGTACTGGCGCTGTACGAAGGCAAGGTGGCCAAGTGGTGGCTGCCGGATGAGGTCGTAGTGGTGCCGGAACTGCCCCACACCGCCACCGGCAAGCTGCTGAAAACCAGCCTGCGGACGGCGTTCAAGGACCACTACCTGAAAGCCTGACACGGCCCGGAAGCATGGACCGGAAACTGCTGGCATGGGGTCTGCGCGGCAAACGCACCGCGCAGCCCCGTCTGTGGCTGTTCACCGACCAAAATCGCCTCGCCGACCCGCGCGCGGCGGCGGCGGCCTTGCCGCGGGGCCGCGCGGGGGTTGTTCTGCGGCATGACGGCGATCCAAACCGAGCGGTGCTGGGGCGCGATCTGGCGCGGATCTGCCGGGTGAGAAACCTGACGCTGGTGGTTGCGGGAGACGCCCGCCTGGCCGCGTCGCTGAAAGCCGGACTACACCTGCGCGGCGGATTGCGCCCCTGCGCCTTCCGGCCGCACGGCATGGTTACGAGCTCCGCCCATGCGGTGCGGGACCTGACGCGCGCCCGGCGCGCTGGTGCGGCACTGGCCTTTCTGTCGCCGGCCTTCGCGACCGGCAGCCACCCCGGCGCACCGCATCTGGGGCCGCTGCGCTGGTCGGCCATCGCGCGCCACGCGTCCGTCCATCAAAGGATCGGGGCACTCGGCGGCGTAACCGGCAACACGATCGTGCGCCTGCCAGCCTGGCGCTGCCATGCCGCAGGAGCCATCGGCGCCCTGGCCGCGATCGGCGGGACCGTGGGATAACCGTGGGATACGAGAGGTAATGAGAACGAGGGGGTAAACCAGAATCCCGATTGCTGATTGGCCTCCTCGAGGCTAAAGACCCGCGTTACCCGTACGACTGGCAACCAAAGGCAAGCACCCGCTATGCGCGCGACACAGCTTTCTGCTCTGCTTTTACCAGCGGCTCTCATGGCCGCGCTTTCCGTGGCGGCCTGCTCGTCCAGCAACTCCCAGACCGACCCGAACGCCGGCGCCTCGGATGGCAGCAACGCGTCGCCGCTCGATGCGACGGTCAAAAGCGATGGCTCCGACGATAACGGCCTGGTTTTCGGCGTCGGCAAGGGGCTGAAACAAAAGGACAGCGGCGGCAGCAGCGATGGTTCGGGCATCGGCGTGAACGCGTTCCTGTGGCGCGGGGCACTCGACACCATTTCCTTCATGCCGGTTGCTTCCGCCGACCCGTTTGGCGGCG
>JAKBCJ010000541.1 GCA_021807975.1 Pseudomonadota bacterium
GGCGTGGCGGGACAGGACGGCTTCGACCTCAGCAACGAATACAAGCAGGTTCTGGAGGCCGCCCGGCAACAGGCGGCGCTGGGCTGGCAGGTGGAGGCCGGGATTGGCGACGGCCGGTACCCGACCTTGCGGCTGACCGGCAAGGACGGTGCGGCCCTGACCGCCACGGCGATCGTGGCGAAAGCAGAACGTCCGGTCGGGCCGCCGACCACGACGGTGCTGACTTTTCATCGGGTCGGCGAGGGCCGGTACCAGGCGAACGAAGCATTGGCTACCGGGCAATGGGACGTGATGTTGAACGTCCAGGCAAATGGCCACGTTTTCAATGCGACCCGGCGCGTGGCCGCGCAGTGATTTCATGAGCGCGGCCGTGTCCCCGATCGCCGCGACCGCCGGGATGCCATCCACGGCTTTTCTTGGCGAGCCCGCTGAAGGCAGCCGACCGACGGTTACCGCTGCCTGCGCCCATTGCGGATCGCCCGTCCCGACGGGACAGATGTACTGCTGCGCCGGCTGCGCCTCGGCCCGGGACATCATCGAGGGCATGGGTCTTGGCCGCTACTACGCCCAACGCCTGCTGGATGCCGGATCCCGGGCGCTGCGGCCCGAACCGGCGGAACGATGGGATCTGGCCCGCCACATCGTCGCCAAACCGGACGGCACCAAGGAACTGACCCTGGCCGTTGACGGCCTGCAATGCGGCGCCTGCGTGTGGCTGATCGAATCCGTGCTGGCGAAGGAACCCGCCGTCACCGCCGGGCGCGTGAACATGACGACCCGCCGCCTACGGCTGGGTTGGAACGGCACCAATGACGATGCCGACCGGTTGGTAGGCAGGATCGAGACCCTGGGCTATCGGCTGGTGCCGTTCGACGTGCCGGCCCTGGCCGCGGCCCGCGACCGCACCGGCCGGATGCTGATGCGCTCGCTGGCCGTTGCCGGGTTCGCAGCCGGCAACACGATGCTGATCTCGGTCGGCATCTGGGCCGGCCAGGGCCACGTTATCGACCCGATCGGGCCGGCGACCATGGCGCTGCTGCACTGGGTATCGGCGCTGATTGCCATGCCCGCCATCGCCTATGCCGGACGGCCATTCTTCGCATCGGCCCTGGCGGCACTGCGGCAGCGGCGCACCAACATGGATGTGCCGGTCAGCCTGGGCGTCTGGCTGGTCACCGGCCTGAGTCTGATGGAAACCATCCAGGGCCGCGACCACACCTATTTCGACTCCGCCGTCACGCTGCTGTTCTTCCTGCTGGTCGGGCGCGTGCTGGACCACAGGGCGCGTGGGCAGGCGCGAGCCACGGCCGAACAGTTGCTGGCCCTGCGATCGGCGGATGTAGCGGTGTTGCAGCCCGATGGTTCGATACGCCGAGCGGGGCAGGAGCAGGTGGCCGAGGGCGACATGGTGCTGGTGACGAGCGGCGAACGGATCGGCGTGGACGGCATTTTGGCAAGCGGCACCGCCATGCTGGACACCAGTCTGGTGACGGGCGAAAGCGTGCCGGTGGAGGCCACGGCAGGCACCGTTGTCTATGCCGGAACGCTGAACCTGGGCGCCACGCTGACGATCCGCACAACGGCAACGGGCGGCGCGACGTTGCTGGCCGAATGTGTACGGCTGATCGAGGCGGCGGAATCCCGCCGCGGCCGGTTTGTCGTCCTGGCCGATCGGGTCGCCCAACGATACGCCCCCGCCGTCCATTTATGCGCCCTCTTAACCTTCCTGTGGTGGTTTTTCGCCATGGGCGCGCCAGCAGAACAGGCGTTGCTGACCGCGAGCGCGGTACTGATCATCACCTGCCCCTGCGCACTCGCACTCGCGGTCCCGGCCGTACAGGTCATCGCGACCAGCCGCCTGTTCCGCGGCGGCATGCTGCTGAAATCCCCCACGGCGCTGGAACGGCTGGCAGATGTCGATACTGTCGTGTTCGATAAAACCGGCACATTGACCGACCCCCTGCCCGGTTTGTGCGGCTGCCCTGACCCGGCCGCTCTGCGAGAGGCAGCATCGATCGCGGTTTCCAGCCGCCATCCGCTGGCCCGGGCGCTGGTGTCGGCCGCCGGTTCGGTGGTGCCTGCCGAAGGGGTGGTGGAACATCCAGGTCAAGGTCTGGCGGCAGGCGACGTGCGGTTGGGCAGCAGAGCCTTCTGCGGGGTGGCGGAGGGTATGGCGGATGGGCCTGAAATATGGCTGTGCCGCCCCGGACAAGCACCGGTTCGCTTCCGCTTCGACGAACGCCCGCGTCTGGATGCCGCCGAGATCGTCGGGCGCTTGCGCAACATGGGCCTGGCGGTGAAGCTGATCTCCGGCGACCGAACCGAACAGGTGCAACGCATCGCGGACCAGCTTGGGATCGACGACTGGCAGGCGGGATGCACCCCGGTCGATAAGGTCGCCGCCATCGAGGCTTTGGCCAAACAGGGCCGCAAGGTGCTGATGGTGGGGGATGGAATCAACGACAGCCCTGCGCTGGCCGCCGCGTCGGTGTCCGCATCTCCTGCCACGGCGGCGGATGTCAGCCAGACCGTCGCCGATCTGGTATTCCAAGGCACCAAACTCGAACCCATCCTCATCGCGCTCCGCACCGCTCGGCGGGCGAAGTCGGTTATGCGACAGAATCTGGCGTTGTCGATCGGCTATAACATCGCGATGGTGCCGCTGGCAGCCGCCGGGCTGGTGACGCCCTGGCTGGCGGCGGCGGCGATGTCCAGTTCCTCACTGATGGTCATGGTGAACAGCCTGCGCTTGAATCGGGACGCGAAACAATGACCGTCATTCTGTTTCTGCTGATTATCAGTCTGACCATCGCTGCCGGTGGCCTGTGGTTCTTCATGTGGTCGCTGCGATCCGGGCAATACGACGACATGGACGGCGCCGCGAACCGGATCCTGTTCGATGATCCGAACGACGCGCCAGCCAGGAAAAAGATACCGGCCCGGGCGGTTCGGTAACTGGCCGGGCCGGCGCGGTCAGCCGTTCAACTGCCGGGCCAGCGCGTGCATCGCCTGATAGCACGGCAACACCTGCGCCACGCTGGCGTTCGGTTCGCGCTTTTCGCGGATCGCGGCGATGAACTCGCGGTCTTGCAATTCGATTCCGTTCATCGAGACATCGACCTTCGACACGTCGATCGGTTCTTCCTTTCCCGTGAACAGATCGTCATAGC
>JAKBCJ010000542.1 GCA_021807975.1 Pseudomonadota bacterium
CATGTTGGTTGACATTCGACTTGCGGGGTGGACGCGATGATGTGTCCCCGCTTGGGGCAGAACCCCACCGCGAACTCTCGATTTTGTCAATAAATGTTTACGTTTGACCTCGTCAGCCGAGCAATCGGCGCGGTGGACGGGTGTCCCTGGGGGGCAGCCGCGGGCCGTCGGGTGCATGAATCCAGCCCTGTGCGGGGGCGTCCGCTTTATACCGCGGACCAGCGCCGACGGCGGGATGCGTCGCCGTGGACGATGGTGCAGGGAATCCTGGCGCCGCTGCAATTCGCGGTTTTCCTGATCAGCCTGATGCTGGTGATGCGCTATCTCGCCAGCGGGCAGGGCTTTTATGCCGCCACCGGGTCGGTTTTGGTCAAGACCGTGGTTCTATACATTATTATGGTGACCGGCGCGATTTGGGAGCGGGATGTCTTCGGACGTTACCTGTTTGCCCCGACGTTCTTCTGGGAAGATCTGGTCAGCATGCTGGTGCTGGCCTTGCACACCACATACCTGATCGCCTTGTTTTCCGGCGCGGTCGATGCCGAACGGCAGATGTGGCTCGCTCTCGCGGCCTACGCATCTTATCTGGTGAACGCCACCCAGTTTGTGATGAAGCTCCGCGCGGCGCGGTTGCAGGAGCATTTGTGGGCCGGGGCTGGTGTCGCGGGCCATCCGTCATGACCGGAACCGCCGCGCTGTCCGTGGACCTTTCCACCGCCGAACGCCCGATCCTGCGGCAACGCGGGCAACGGGAAGTGTTCTGCGGCCTGACCGGGATTATTTGGTTGCATCGGAAAATACAGGATGCGTTTTTCCTGGTCGTGGGTTCGCGGACCTGCGCGCATCTGATCCAGTCCGCCGCCGGGGTGATGATTTTCGCCGAACCGCGTTTCGCCACGGCCATCATCGATGAGCGCGATCTGGCTGGACTGGCGGATGCCAATGACGAACTGGATGCGGTTGTTACGCAGTTGTTGCAGCGGCGTCCGGACATCAAGCTGCTGTTTCTGGTCGGATCCTGTCCGTCCGAAGTCATCAAGCTGGATTTGTCCCGCGCCGCGGTTCGGCTGGGGCAGAGGTTCGGGCCGGACGTGCGGGTGCTGAACTACTCTGGCAGCGGCATAGAAACGACGTTTACCCAGGGCGAGGATGCCTGTCTGGCGGCGCTGGTTCCTGTTCTGCCGGAGACCGATGCAGCGGAATTGCTGGTCGTGGGTGCGCTGGCCGATGTGGTGGAAGACCAGTTCGCCCGTTTGTTCGCCGCGATGGGAATCGGGCGCGTTCGGTTTCTACCGCCGCGGCAGGCCGCCGCCTTGCCGCCGGTCGGGGCAAACACCCGGTTTCTGCTGGCACAGCCGTTTCTCGCCGATACGGCGCGGGCGTTGGAGCAACGCGGCGCGGTTCGGATCGCGGCGCCGTTTCCGCTGGGGGTCGAGGGGACGACGCTATGGCTGCGGGCGGCGGCATCGGCGTTCGGTGTCGATGAACTCCGCTTCCAGACGGCGACCGAACTCGCCAGCGAACGTGGACGGCGCTCGGTTGCCCAGTATCTGCCGCAACTGGTTGGAAAGCGGATGTTTCTGTTTCCCGACTCGCAATTGGAAATCCCGCTGGCGCGCTTCGTATCGCGTGAGCTGGCCATGCAGGTGATAGAGGCCGGAACACCGTATTTGCACCGGCAGCATTTGGCCGAGGAACTGGCGCTGCTGCCCGATTCCGTTGTGCTATCGGAAGGACAGGATGTGGAGCGGCAGTTGGACCGATGCCGCGCGGCGCGTCCGGATGTGGTTGTGTGTGGATTGGGACTGGCGAATCCGCTGGAAGCGGAGGGTCTGACGACGAAATGGTCGATCGAACTGCTGTTTACGCCGGTGCAGGGATACGACCAGGCCGGCGACCTGGCCGAACTGTTCGCCCGGCCGCTGGTGCGGCGCACGCGGTTGGCGGTGTAGCGCCATGAAACTCACCCTTTGGACTTATGAAGGCCCCCCTCACGTCGGTGCGATGCGGGTGGCGACGGCGATGGACGGGCTGCATTACGTTCTGCACGCGCCGCAGGGCGATACTTATGCCGACCTGCTGTTCACCATGATCGAACGGCAGTCGAAGCGGCCGCCCGTGACCTATACCACCTTTCAGGCACGGGACCTGGGCGGCGACACGGCGGAGTTGTTCAAGACCGCGGCGCGGGATGCCTATGAACGCTTCCAACCGCGGGCATTGCTGGTTGGGGCGTCCTGCACGGCCGAACTGATTCAGGACGATCCTGGCGGATTGGCGCGGGCGCTTGGCCTGCCGATTCCGGTGATCGCGGTCGAACTGCCAGCGTATCAGAAGAAAGAAAACTGGGGTTCGGCGGAAACATTTTACCAGTTGACCAGGGCCTTCGCCGTCCGGTCAGAGGCCCCGGCCAGGGCGTGCTGCAACATTCTTGGGCCAACGGCCTTGGGGTTCCGCCACCGGGACGATATCGCCGAAGTCGTGCGCATCCTGGATGCGCTTGGGGTCGCGGTGAACGTGATCGCGCCGTTGGGGGCTTCCCCGGCGGACCTGACGAGGCTGGGCGATGCGTCGTTCAACATCGTGCTTTACCCGGAAACCGGGATGCAGGCGGCGTTGTGGCTGCAACGCCAGTTCGGCCAGACGATCGTCAAGACCGTTCCGATCGGCGTCGGAGCCACCCGGGACTTCATCGCCGAGGTCGCCTCGGTCGCCGGGATCGAGCCACCGGCGCACGATGAGTCGCGGCTGCCGTGGTATTCGCGTTCGATCGATTCGACCTACCTGACCGGCAAGCGGGTGTTCATTTTCGGCGACGCCACCCATGCGATCGCCGCGGCCAGGGTTGCATCGGAGGAACTGGGTTTCACCGTCGTCGGTTTGGGCACCTATTCCCGGGAGTTTGCCCGCGAGGTTCGCGAGGCCGCCGACCGGCTGGGGATCGAGGCAACCATCACTGACGATTATCTGGAGGTGGAGGCACGAATTTCCCTGCTGCAGCCCGAACTGGTGCTGGGCACGCAGATGGAACGCCATATCGCGAAGCGGCTGGGAATCCCGTGCGCGGTCATTTCGGCCCCGGTTCATGTGCAGGATTTCCCGGCGCGCTATTCGCCGCAGATGGGGTTCGAGGGCGCGAATGTGCTGTTCGACACCTGGGTCCACCCGC
>JAKBCJ010000080.1 GCA_021807975.1 Pseudomonadota bacterium
GGAGGAAGTCTGGTGCCAGTTGTTCAGCGAACCTGCCGGCGGGTCCGATCTGGCGGCCTTGCGCACGCGGGCGGTGCGTGACGGCGGCGACTGGGTGATCAACGGACAGAAAATCTGGACTTCGGGTGCGCATCTGTCCGATTTCGGCATTATCGTCGTCCGCACCGATCCGGAAAAGCCGAAGCACGAGGGCCTGACCTTCTTCTTCCTGGACATGAAGTCGCCGGGGATCGAGGTCCGCCCGATTCACCAGATGTCGGGCGCCAGCCATTTCAACGAGGTGTTCTTCACCGATGTCCGGGTGCCGGATGCGCAGCGCCTGGGTGCCGTAGGCCAAGGTTGGAAGGTCTCGCTGACCACGCTGATGAACGAGCGTCTGGCGGTCGGCGATGTGCAGCGCCCCGATGTCGATGATCTGGTGGAACTCAGCCGCAAGATGCGGATCGACGGCAAACCGGCGATCCAGAACGGTGCGGTGCGGGAGAAGATCGCCGAATGGCACGCCAGGTCCCAGGGGCTGAAATTCACCCGCTTCCGCACCATGACGGCTCTGTCGAAGGGGGAGACTCCGGGGCCGGAAAATTCAATCCACAAACTGGTCAATGCATCGAAGCTGCAGGATATCGCCAGCTACGGCCTGGACCTGATGGGCAATAACGGGCTGGTGTTGGATGAAGACCTGACCGAGGCGTACGGCATGTTCCAGGCGGCGCTGCTGTCGTCACCCAGCGCGCGCATCGCGGGCGGATCGGATGAAATCTTGCGGAATATCATCGCCGAACGGGTGCTGGGTATGCCGTCCGACATCCGGGTGGACAAGGGGGTGCCGTTCAACAAGGTGCCGACCGGCAAGCGGTGACGCCAGTACCTGGAGCTGCTGAGGAAACACCGGCGCGAGCGCCGGTGTTGAACGGCTAACGGAACGCGCCGTTCGGGCTTGGCAGTGTCCAAACGGCCCGTCGTTGGGGGTATAACGACCCCGCGTTGTCCCGTTACGATGCCAAACGGGTCACGGCGTCCAAAGCGGCAGGGGACAGATTCCAGGCGGCCAGCGCTTCAGCCAACGGCACCGTTCCCGGCGCGCGCGGAATCGCCAGAGCCGTGGTGCCGAACCGCGGCGCCGGCCCCGGCTGAAGCTGTCCGCCCACTTCGACGAACGCGCCGCGCGCCTGGTTATGCGGATGCAGATGCGCCTCGCTCATTGCCAGCACCGGGGCGAAGCACGCATCCGTTCCTTCCAGCAGCTGGCACCATTCGTCGCGGGTGCGTGTCTTGAAGCGTGCGGTCAGCATTTCCTTCCATTGCGGCCAGCCGGCGCGATCGCGCTGGGCGGGCATTCCGGCGGGGTCGATCTCCATCCGGCGCAGCAGTTCGGCGTGAAATTTGACCTCGATCGGGGCGATGGAAATGAACTGCCCATCGGCACATTCGTACACTTCATAATAATACGAACCGGAATCGAGCTGGTTCTGCCCGCGCCCTCCCGGCATGCGGCCGCCCGCCAGCATCGCGTAGATCGGCGTCATCAGCGACAGCGCGCCATCGACCATGGCAGCATCCACCACCTGCCCCACACCGGTCGAACGGGCCGAGATAATCGCCGCCAGCAGCCCGGTCACCAGATACAGCGCCCCGCCGCCGTAATCGCCGACCAGATTCAACGGCGGAGTCGGCTTTTGCCCTTCCCGCCCGATGGCATGCAGGGCGCCGGTCAGCGCGATGTAGTTCAGATCGTGCCCGGCCGCCTGCGCCATCGGCCCTTCCTGGCCCCAGCCCGTCACCCGGCCGTATGCCAGTTTCGGGTTGCGGCCCAGACAGACATCGGGCCCGAGGCCAAGCCGCTCCATCACACCGGGGCGGAACCCCTCGATCAGGGCATCGGCACCGTCGATCAGCTTCAATGCGGCCTCCACCGCATCCCCGCTCTTCAAATCCAGCCGCATGATCGCTCGGCTGCGGAATGTGAACTCATGCTCCTGCGCCATCGGGATGCCGAGGTCGGCCGCAGCCGGGCGATCGATACGCAGCACTGTCGCACCCATGTCGGCCAGCAGCATCGACGCCAACGGCGCCGGCCCGATGCCTGCGAATTCGACGATCTTAACGCCTGCCAGAGGTCCCATGTCCGTTCCGTCCCGCTGTTTGTTTGTGGCGGAAGTAAACGCCGGGCTGGCAAGGCACGCAACCGTGTCGCGGCGCCGGGATGGCCGCCGCGGCACGGGACGTGCGGAACCGGCGGGTTATCCCCGCTGGATCAGCTCGATCTTATAACCGTCCGGATCCTCGACGAACGCGATCACGGTCGTGCCGAACTTCACCGGGCCGGGTTCGCGCGTGACCTTCGCCCCCATGCCGCGCAGCATCTCGGTCGTGGCATACACATCCGGCACACCCACGGCCAAGTGACCGAACGCCGAGCCCATCTCATATTTCTCGACGCCGTAATTGTAGGTCAGTTCGATCAGGGTATGATCTTCCTCCTCGCCGTAGCCGACGAAGACCAGGGTGTATTTGCCATCCGGCACGTCGCGGCGGCGGATTTCCCGCATGCCGAAACCCTTGACGTAGAAATCGACGCTGCGTTGCAAATCGCCAACGCGCAGCATGGTGTGCAGAAACCGGCTCATTGGAGGTTCCCCTTCAGGACATGGTTGCGGACTCGAGGCCCACCAGAAAAAACCCGGCCGCGTTCGCAGCGGCAAGGCAGGCCTCACGCTCCGCCAGAATGGTTGCCCCGGCCTCGAAAGCAACCCCCCTCAGCCCGGCGGCAATGGCATTGCGCACGGTATCCGGCCCGATCGTGGGCAGGTCGGCCCGCTTATCCTGACCGGGCTTCACCAATTTCACCAAAACGCCGCCAACCCCATCGCGCCGCAGCAGCCCCGCGCGAGCCAGCATCGCATCGGTGCCCTCGATCGCTTCGACCGCCAGGACAAGGCCTTGCTGAACGACGCACCCCTGACCGACGTCGGCCGACCCCAGCAGACGGGTCACGACCACCCCACGTTCGATATCCGTCATCGCCTGCGCGTCCGGGCGGACCCGGGTCAGCACGCCGGCCGGACCGACGGCCTCGCGCAGCACGTCGTGCGCCCCGATCACATTGAAACCTTCCTCGGTCAGCACGCGGATCACCGCCGCCAGCAAACCGTCGTCGCCGGCGAAGGCTGCCCGGCCGATGCGGGCGAGCAGCTTGGCCCCCTCGGCATCGGGACGCATCTCCAGCAGCGACGGCCGGCGCACCGAACCGATCATCGTCACGTCCTGGCAGCCATGTTCGCGCAGCGCGGCGATGATACGCGCGGCGGCCCCTAGCCGGCGGATTTCGTGCGGCCATGGCGCCAGTATGGCGAGGTCCGCGAAACCCTCCAGACCGACGATAAAGACCTCGCGTCCGGCCGCCCGCGCGGCCGCGGCGACTTTCGCGGGAAGCACCCCGCCGCCCGCGACGATGCCCAGCTTGCGTGGCATTTCTGCCTGACTATTCATTGCATTTCCCGCCAAATCCACTGCGTCCTTGCCAGCCTCGCGGGATTTTCCGCATACAGATCGCGCCCCTATCTCACGCTCCCGTGGGACAAACCACAGAGATTATCCGGCCCATGATCGACGACGATTTTTCCGACGCGGCTCGCCGGCAAACGGCTGCCAACGTCTTACAGTGCCTTACCATGTTGGCCGAGGAAGCGGGGAATCTCAATCTGCCCCGGACATTGCTGGCGTTGCGCAAGGCGATCCGGGCATGCCATGCTGAACAGGTTCGTCCGATGGCCGCGCCGCGGATCAGGCGGCATTCTGTATTGCATTAGCACCGGTTATGCGCGGAATTAATCCGCCCGGGCTTCTGCTGCGCGTGCGAAGGATTGCGTCCGAACGCATAGCGCCATAATTTTGTCCCGAACCAACGGCACCGGCAGGCGATAAGCGTCTGTCGGCCGGTGGCGTGCTACAGCACTTTCAATAAGGGATCTCGCGCATGAGCGCCGCAGCAAAACGGACTGTCACGGTCACCCTTGACGGGTCAAACAAATCGACCAGCCTTCCGCTGCTGTCGGGAAGCGTCGGTCCCGACGTTTTCGACATCCGCAAACTGTATGGCGATCTGGGGGTTTTCACCTATGATCCCGGCTACGGCGTCACCGCGTCCTGCGACAGCAAGATCACCTATATCGATGGCGACGAAGGCATCCTGTTGTATCGCGGCTATCCGATAGAACAACTCGCGGAACATTCAAACTTCCTGGAAGTCTGCCATCTGCTGCTGAACGGCGAACTGCCGAACGCCGCCGAGGCCAAGGACTTCGAGATGGGCGTGATGCGCCACACGATGCTGCATGAGCAGCTGCGGACCTTCTACAATGGCTTCCGCCGCGATGCGCACCCGATGGCCGTGATGTGCGGCGTCGTGGGTGCCCTGTCGGCCTTCTATCACGACAGCCTGGACATCCACGATCCGGAAAGCCGCCGCATCAGCGCGTTCCGCCTGATCGCGAAAGTGCCGACCATCGCAGCCTGGGCACACAAATACTCCGTCGGCCAGCCGTTCGTGTATCCGCGCAACGATCTGACCTATGCGGAAAACTTCCTGCACATGTTCCACGCCGTCCCGGCCGAGGATTACAAAATCAACCCGGTCCTGTCGAAAGCCATGGACCTGATCATGATCCTGCATGCGGATCACGAACAGAATGCCTCCACCAGCACGGTGCGTCTGGCCGGTTCCACCGGCGCCAACCCGTTCGCCTGCATCGCCGCCGGAATCGCCAGCCTGTGGGGCCCCGCCCATGGCGGCGCGAACGAAGCGGTGCTGAAGATGCTGGCCGAGATCGGCCACACCAGCAACATCAAGCAGTTCCTGGCCGACGTGAAGGACAAGGACAACCACACCAAGCTGATGGGCTTCGGGCACCGGGTCTATAAGAACTACGACCCGCGCGCGAAGATCATCCAGAAGGCATGCCACGATGTGCTGGAAGAGCTGGGCATCAAGGGCGACCCGCTGCTGGACCTGGCGATGGAGCTGGAGAAGATCGCGCTGAACGACCCGTATTTCGTCGATCGCAAGCTGTACCCGAACGTCGATTTCTATTCGGGCATCATCCTGAAGGCGATGGGCTTCCCCACCAGCATGTTCACCGCGCTGTTCGCCGTGTCCCGCACCGTGGGCTGGGTCAGCCAGTGGAAAGAGATGATGGAAGACCCGCAGCAGCGCATCGGCCGCCCGCGCCAGATCTATACCGGCGCACCGCGGCGCGATTACGTGGCCGCCGCAAACCGCGGCTGACCTCCCCCGCGGACCGTTCAGGTCCAGATGCAATAGTGGAAGCCGGCGTTCCCACGGAACGCCGGCTTTTCCATGCCAGCAATCTGCGGTTGTATGGTGAATTTCATTCAGTGAAATTCCAAATACCGCGGACACCCCCTTCCCGAGCAATAACGCCGCCACAAAGTCGAACATCAATGCACGTGGCTATCCCGCTAACGTTCTATGATTTATCGCTGATCTGGCTCCGCGGCGCGGGATTTTCAAAGGCGGAACGGGCAAACCAAGTACGGTTGGCCCGAGTCGAATCCGTCAAGATTTTCCCCATCATTTGGAACCGGCCTGTTACAGAAGATTTCTAAAGGTTGGCACTTCTTGCGAAAGGCAAATTTCGACATACACGCATAGGTTGCATTTGTAAAAACGCTTAGGATGAAACTGATGCGAGGATCGCTCTCTTTGGACCTACTGGTGAAAAGCCGTCTCAAGCGGTGGGGGCAACGTCCGCCCGGCGTAAAACCCCGGCGCGGCAAAGAGGCGTGGCTACGCGGACGTCCATCCGAAGATGAAACCCGAATCAGCAGCCCATTCCTGAAAATCCCTGGCAGCAGCCGCCTGCGGACACTTCCGGACGGGCTGTGGCTCAACTTCGGCGGCGGGTTCTCCGACCCGTTTGTCGATATCCTCGCTATCGAGGCATGCAGCACGATACAGAACCTGCTCGACAAACGATCCCGGTTCGCGCCCAGCACCCACTCGACGATGTGCCTGTGTCCCATCGAGTGGCTGCTGGCGCCTATCGCCCCGGACGATCACACGCCGCGGTGGCAGACGACCGGCATCTTCATGCACGAACCCTATAACGATATCGCGGTACCGGTCAGGGAGATGCGGGTCCTCTACGGCCTGAAAAGCGGCCACTACAAAGGATTCGTCCGCCACCAGCTTCCCCAGGCGCACGAGTTCTTCGTTCCCATGGAAACGCTGACCGAGGAAAACAGCGAGGACAACCCCGCCCTGCGCGCGCTGATCGCCCGCACCTCGGTTTCAGCGAATTTCCTTGTCCCCTAACCCGTCGAATTAAAACAGCAACCCTTTCTTCAGCATGCCGTGAACGCCCTTTTCGCCGTTCACGGTCTGCGTAACGTGAAAATCGACCGCCAGGGAGCAGAACTGATATGCTTCCTGACGGGACAGATTGGTGCGGCTGGTAATGAAAGCGATCATCTGCCGCAGTGCCGTTTTCATCGCCACGTCCAGGTCTTCGTGCATGCCCATGGAAATGAAATGGCTGGGCGTTTCCGCCCGCGGGTAGGTGAGCAGCGGATCCCGGGCGCCTCCGCCCTTGTGCAGGGTCAGTTGGAAGGTGCCAGTCAGGCAGATTTCCAGCGCGTTGATGCAGACCTCGCCATCACCCTGCACCCCGTGGCCGTCGCCGGCCGAAAACAGCGCACCCGGCGCCCAGACCGGTAGAAACAGCGTAGAGCCTTCGCCAACTTCCTTGTTGTCCAGGTTGCCGCCATGCTCGCGCGGTTGCACGGTGGAAATCTTGCCGTAGGCCGGCGGCGGCGCCACCCCCATCACACCAAAGAACGGCGACAGGTTCAGTTCGGTGCCCCAAGGCAGGCGGCAGGTCTTGCGCTCGCGATCGACCGGGATGTGCGACAGGAATGTTTCGGGGAAATCTTCCGGAATGGTGCCGGCCAGCGGGCGGAAGCCGCAATAGCCCCAGTCGCAGCCCAGCTCGATCTTCGCGATATGCACTTCCAGCATGTCGCCGGGCTCAGCACCGGCAACAGCGACCGGGCCGGTAATCAGGTGCCCCGGTGCCCGGGGCACGTTGGCGGCATGAATCGCGGCCAGTGCCGGCGGGATGGTCAGACCCGAACCGGCCGGCGGCATAACCTCCGGCCCTCCCGAGACGCACTCCAAAACGACCGTATCGCCGGAGTTCACCGTCATCAGCGGTGGAAAGCTGGCGTCGAACACGCCCCACCTGACAGTCTCGGGGGTCGATGCAATGCGATGCGTTGCCATGCGGCTTGCCTTTACCTGGGTTCGAGAATGCGCCAATGCCACCACATCAGTAGGGACCGCACAACCGCTGAATGCGATCCGGGCGTGGTGTTCGGGCTTGTCGGCCAAAATAAAGCGGCCGCGCGATCCGACGCGGATAGCGCAACGTGGCGGGGACTCAGAGCCGCCATCACCCGCACCGTCGCATCGGGTGATTACCCGGTGCCGCGGCGCTTGCCAGACGGCAGCCTTCGGATATTGCCCCGTCGCAGGGTGAGCGACGAGCTGGTCGATGTGCCGGCTCTAACCCCTGGCGCGCCGGGTGATCGCCCTGAGTTCGGCCTCAATCGCGGCGGCGAGGTCGGGATTGGCCCGTCTGATCTGACTTGCGCGCAAGGCAGCGCCTAAATGGGCCGAGGGATGGATCTCCCATGCCTCGAAAAACAGCAAATCGGCTTCCACCTGGGAATTATTAACACCTCGTAATGCCTGCTTCACCGCATGGGTAAACGGTGGCCGAAGGTCCGTCTGCGCAGTCATCATGGCGTTTCCCTAACAGAACTTTCATGACTAACGGCACTGTCTTCCCCCGAACCAAACACCGCAGGAAGAACAGCTACCGTCAACACGCGGTCATTTAGGGAGTTCAAACGCAATTCACCAGCTCGCCAACATGACAAGCCGGTGAATTAATTTTCGTACCGGTAATCAGTACCGGTAGAGATCGTGTTTAAACGGACCTTTTTCAGAAATACCAAGATACTCGGCTTGCTTCGGTGACAATGCCGTTAACTTGGCACCGACCTTGGCCAGATGCAGGGCGGCAACCTTTTCGTCAAGGTGTTTCGGCAGCGTGTACACCGTCTCAGTGCCGTATTTCCCCTTGGGGGCATTGTACAACTCGATCTGCGCCAGCACCTGATTGCTGAAGCTCGCGCTCATGACGAAGCTGGGGTGGCCCGTCGCATTGCCCAGATTCACGAGACGGCCTTCCGACAATACAATCAAACGCTTGCCGTCCGGGAACACAACCTCGTCAACCTGCGGTTTGACGTTTTCCCATTTGTAATTCCGCAGCGACCCAATCTGAATTTCCGAGTCGAAATGGCCAATGTTGCAAACGATGGCGCGATGTTTCATCGCCCGCATGTGATCGATCGTGATCACATCGATGTTGCCGGTCGCGGTGACGAAGATGTCGCCCTGCGGCGCGGCCTCTTCCATCGTAACTACCTGGTAACCTTCCATCGCCGCCTGCAATGCGCAGATCGGATCGACCTCGGTCACCATCACGCGGCAGCCGGCGTTCCGCAGCGACGCGGCGGAGCCCTTGCCCACGTCGCCAAAGCCGGCCACGACGCCGACCTTGCCGGCCATCATCACGTCGGTGCCGCGGCGGATGCCATCGACCAGCGACTCACGGCAGCCATACAAGTTGTCGAACTTCGACTTGGTCACGCTGTCATTGACGTTGATTGCCGGGGTCAGCAGCCTACCGGCCTTTGCCATGTCCCACAGGCGATGCACGCCGGTGGTGGTTTCTTCAGAGATGCCCTTCACGTCTGCCAGCATCGCGGGATACTTGTCGTGCATCAGCACGGTCAGGTCGCCGCCGTCGTCCAGGATCATGTTGGGCGTCCAGCCGTCCGGGCCGCGCACCGTCTGCTCGATGCACCACCAAAATTCTTCTTCGTTCAGGCCCTTCCAGGCGAACACGGGGATGCCGGCAGCGGCGATGCCGGCCGCAGCGTGATCCTGGGTGGAGAAGATGTTGCAGGACGACCAGCGAACCGTCGCGCCCAGCGCCGTCAGTGTCTCAATCAGCACGGCGGTCTGAATGGTCATGTGCAGGCAGCCGGCGATGCGGGCGCCCTTCAGCGGCTGGGAGTTGCCGAATTCCTCGCGGATCGCCATCAGGCCGGGCATTTCTGTCTCGGCCATGCTGATTTCCTTGCGCCCCCATTCCGCGAGGGAAAGGTCCTTAACTTTGAAGTCTTGAGTCGCGGCCATGGGATGCTCCGGAGTTGGTGCCGGCGCTATATAAAGATATCTGCATGTTTGCAAGTGGAATGGCGCGGGCGTTTCGCCATGCCCGGATATACCAACCTGTATGCGTTGCTTCGACGGACTCTGTGGTAAAGCGTCGCGAAACCGACCTGCCCAACCACCAGGAAGCGAACATGCCTGTCGAAGCCGTTATCGCCGCCGCCCGCGCGTTCCTGGGTGACCGTATCACCACCAACACCGCCCTGCGCGACCACCACTCCCACGGTCAGGACACCCAGCCGCCGGTCATGCCGGATGCCGTTGCATTCATCGAAAGCACCGAGGAAGCCTGCCGGCTGATGGCGCTGTGCCACGCTGAACGGGTGCCGGTGGTGCCGTGGGGCGCGGGAACCTCTCTGGAAGGCCACGTCACCCCGGTTCGCGGCGGCATCACACTGGACATGTCGCGCATGAACCAAGTGCTAGACGTCAGCCAGCCCGACATGGATTGCAGGGTGCAGGCCGGGGTCACCCGCGATCAGCTTAATGTTCACCTGCGGGACATGGGCCTGTTCTTCCCGGTCGATCCAGGCACCTCCGCCTGCACCATCGGCGGCATGTCGGCCACCCGCGCATCCGGCACCAACGCCGTGCGCTACGGCACGATGCGCGACAACGTGATGGGCCTGACCGTCGTCATGCCCGACGGCAAGCTCATCCGCACAGGCGGACGGGTGCGCAAATCATCCTCCGGCTACGACCTGACCCGTCTGTTCGTCGGGTCGGAGGGCACGCTGGGCATCATCACCGAAATCCAGCTTCGCCTGCATGGCATACCGGAGGCTGTTTCCTCCGCCACCTGCCAGTTCAACACGCTGCGCGACGCCGTCGAGACCGTTATCTCCATCCTGCAACTCGGTATCCCGGTCGCCAGAATGGAATTGCTGGACGAGGTGCAGATGGCCGCCTGCATCGCCTACTCCAAGCTGGAGGGTCTGGCCGCGCTGCCGACGCTGTTCTTCGAGTTTCACGGCACTGAGGCCGGGGTCGCGGAACAGGCCAGCCAGGCCGAGGACCTCGCGCTCGGCAACGAAGGCCTGGGCTTCGCCTGGGCAACCGAAGCCTCCGCCCGAGCGAAACTGTGGCAGGCGCGGCATGATGCGTATTGGGCGGCGCTGGCCTGGAAGCCGGGGCATCAGGGCATCGCGACGGATGCGATCGTGCCGATTTCCCGCCTGAACGAGGCAATCCTGGGCGCTAAGGAGGACATCTCGGCGTCCGGCCTGACCGCGCCGATCGTCGGCCATGTGGGCGACGGCAACTTCCACACCGTGATCATGGTGCCGCCGGAGCCGGACGGCATGGCCCGGGCGTGGGAACTGGACAAGAAGATCGTCGCCCGGGCACTGGCGCTGGGCGGTTCGTGCAGCGGGGAGCACGGAGTGGGGATCGGCAAGCGGGAGTTCCTGGAACAGGAACATGGCGCCGAGGCGCTGACGGTGATGCGAGCGGTCAAGCTGGCGCTGGACCCACGGGGGTTGATGAATCCCGGAAAAATCTTTCTGAACTAAGCGCCCGGGGCGGTGCAATCCGATGGATTGCACCCTGCGGCCGCCGCGGTCGGTTAGCCGGGCACGATGACGATCCGGCGGTTCTGCTTGCCCTTGTTTTCGATCTTCTGCACCCGGATCGGCCCGATCTCCCCGGTTCGCGACACATGTGTGCCACCGCAGGGCTGCAGATCGACCAGACCGTCGCCCGCGCCGATGCGCATCAGGCGTAACCGGCCAGTGCCCCGGGGCGGCTGGACCGACATGGTGCGAACCAGACCGGGGTCGGCATCCAGAACCGATTCATCCACCCATTCGATCCGCACCGGATGATCCGCCGCGATCAGGGCGTTCAACCCGGCCTCGATCTCCTCTTTCGGCGGCGGGTTCGGCAGATCAAAATCCAACCGCGACTTGTCCGCCCCGACCGACCCGCCGGTCACCGCCGCGCCCTTGATCAGGCTGCACAGCAGATGCATCGCGGTGTGCATTCGCATATGGGCGTGCCGCCGGTCCCAGTCGATCGCCGCCTCCACCACGGCACCGACCGGAGGCAGCACCGCGTCGGCAGGCACCGTATGCAGAATCTCGTCGCCGTTGCCCTTCACCGCCTCGGTCACCGCGACCTTGCCGCCGTCCCAGCGCAGTTCCCCGCTGTCACCGGGCTGGCCGCCGCCGCGCGCGTAAAACACCGTGCGATCCAGCACGACGCCCTCCGGTCCGCTGGCCAGCACGGTCGCCTGCGTGAGCGCCAGCGTCGGATCGTCCAAAAACAACCGTTGGGTCATACCGTCATCCACTTCTGTCGCAATTCGGCCCGCTTGGCCGCCAGCCAAAACAGCCCGATCGCCGTGATCGAGTTGGTGAAGCAACCGGCGAAGGCCGCCTGGATCGCTTCCTCTGCGTCCCATACCCGCACGCGGATATCTTCCTGTTCCGAGGCTTCGCCCGCATGCCCGGCGATCCCCTCGCCATCCCCCGGGGGTGCGACCACACGCCCGATATACAGATGGCAGAATTCGTCCGCCCCGCCCGCCGTCAGCATGTATCCGCCGATCCGTTCGATCAGGTCGGCGGTCAGGTTCATTTCCTCGCGCATTTCCCGCTTGATCGTGTCGGCGGGATCCTCGTTATCCTCGCAAAGGCCGGCTGGCAGTTCGACCAGAACGGGGTCGATGCCAGCCACCAGGGCGGGAAAGCGAAACTGCTCGATCAGCACCACGGCATCGGCTACCGGATCATAGGGCAGCAGGGCCGAGGCCTGCCCGCGCCGCCACAGTTCCCATGTTCGCGTCTCCGACATGGCACCGTCGAACCGGCGGTTGCGGAACTTCACGACGTCCAGCGGAAAGCGGCCGGACCAAACGCGCTGTTCGGATTCGATGACGATATCCGGATGGGCGGGAATTGGCAGGGTGGTGCGAGGGATCATGCGCCTTTCTATACAACCCAACCTTTGCCGTCAGCCCTTCTAGCCCCCGTCTTTCTAGAGAAGCCGGAACACACTGACGCTCTCCAACCGAGCGGACCAGAGGAACTGGTCGATGGCGGTGGTGTGGATGAGTTTGTAACCGGCGCTCAACAGAACCTTGGCGTCACGCGCCAGCGTCGCCGGGTTGCAACTGACGTAAACCACATTCGCCACCTTGGCGGCGGCCACCTGGCCGATCTGGGCGGAGGCGCCGTTATGCGGCGGGTCCAGCACCACCGCCGCGAATGCCCCCAGCTCTTTCGCCGACAACGGCTGGCGGGCCAGATCGCGCTGGAACACCTCCACCCGCCCGGCCACACCGCTCTGGTTCACAGCCTGTTTCAGGGCGCTGACCGTGGCGGTATCGCCCTCGAACGCCGCGACTCGCACCACGCGGGACAGCGCGAAGGTCAGCGTTCCGCAGCCGGCGTAGAGTTCCGCGACGCGCGTCTTGCTGGTGATCTTGGAGGGCATGCCGGCCAGCACGGCCTCGATGATTGCCCGTTCACCCTCCGCTGTCGCTTGCAGGAAGACGCCGGGCGGCGGCCGGATCGACGCGCCGGAAAACCCCGTCACCGGCGGGCGCAGCAGGCCGATCGTCTCCGGCGCATCCTGTCCGCGCACCTGCGAGACGCGCGGGCAACCGTGGTCATGGGCGAACGCCGTCAGCGCCGTCCGGTCCTCCGTCGTCATCGCGGCGTCGGTGCGCAGCAGCAGGTCCGGGCCGGAGTCCAACAGGTTGATCAGCACCGAACCCTCCCGCTGGATCGCCCGCATGCCCAGCAGCAGCTTGCGCAGCGGCGCCATCATCGCCATCAGCGTCGGGTGCAGCACCAGACAATCGGTCAGGTCGATTACGTCGGCCGACCGTTGCTCATGCAGGCCCAGCACGATCTTGCCGCCCAGGCGCCGAACCGCGAAATCGATCCGCCGCCGCTCTCCCGGCAGGCCGGGCACGAACGGTAACGGATCGGGCGGGGTGAACCCAGCCTGCCGCAGAGCATGCGACAGCATGCCGCCCTTCCAGGCCCGATACTCCGCATCCCGCCAGTGTTGCAGCACACAGCCGCCGCAGCGGCCGAAATGCGCGCACGGTGGATCGACCCTTGCCTCAGCCGGATCGGCAATAATCCCGGCCACCGCATGCCAGCCATCGCCCCTGGACTGCACCGGATGCGCACTGACCAACTCCCCGGGCAGCGTGAACGGCAGATAAAGCGGGGTTCCGTCGGGCAAATGCGCGACTCCGTCGCCCTCCGACCCAACCCGTTCGATACGGACATCGGCCGGTTCGGGTGGCTTGCGCCGGGCAGGTTTCGATCCACGTTGATTCATGTGGTGGCAATGCCGGTGTTGAGGTTGGAAGACAAGCGCCCCAACGCCCTATATACAGCGCGCACCCGAAGAAAGCCCGTGAATGACCGACTCTACGACCGAGATCGCCCGCCGCCGCACTTTCGCGATCATCTCCCACCCCGACGCCGGCAAAACCACCCTGACCGAAC